>JADZDP010000125.1 GCA_020850995.1 Deltaproteobacteria bacterium | reverse complement strand
AGCGCGTCGAGCATCTCCTCGACGCGGTCGTTCGGGATGCCCTGGTTCACGAAGCTCTGCCAGTTGAGCTTGAGCGTGATCGTCGATTGTGCGGGGTAGGTGCGCACCTCGTCGCCGAAGGCGATGCCAGTGTTACAGTCGATCTGGGCCGTGGCGTCTTGCGCGCCGAGCAGCGGGGCCGCCAGCGCCAGTGTCGCTAGCCACGCGATTGGGGAGCAGCTCCGGTCGTGGCCGCTTGGCCCACGTCGGCTGATCGAGGGGGGGCGCCGCATCGCGTGATCATATGCGATCGACCATGCGCATCGCGACGCGAACGATCGTGCCATCCGCCGATCAGGCTCGTCGAAGCGCGTCGAGCGTGTCCAGCGTGTGCATCGAGGACCTGCTCGGCGGCAACGACGTCGACGACTGCCCGCGCTGAGCGGCGCTACGGCACCACCCCGTACAGCTCCGCCGAGGCGAGCGCGATCTCTTCGCCCGTACCGCCATCGCCGCCGAGCACCAGCACGCGGCCGTCCTGCAGCGCCACAGCGGTCAGCGCCAGGCGCGGCGTGACCAGCGAGGGCAGGCGCTGCCAGGTGTCATCGAGCGGCGAGAACAGCTCGACGCTGCCGAGGGGACCGTCGACGTCGCCGCCGAGGAGCAGCACACCGTGATCGCCCAAGCGCGCGGCGCCGGCGAACAGGCGCGGCTGCTGGAGCGAGGGGCCGAGCTCCCAATCGTCCTCGGCGATCTCGTACCAGTCGGTGTCGCCGAGCGCCGTCGTGTCGCCGGCGGTCTCTCTCGCGAAGCCGCCCGCCACCAGCACGCGGCCGTCGTCGAGCAGGGTGGCCGTGTGGCCGCCGCGCGACTGCGCGAAGCCGGCGCCCCCAAAGCCACCCCCGCCGACGTCGTAGCGCTCGGCGTCCTCGATGGTGATGCTGTCGGGGCCGACGCGCCCGCCGGCGATGAGCACGTCGCCGTCGGGGAGCAGCGTCGCGGTGTGGCCAAAACGCGCGTGCGTGAGGGGTCCGAGCACGGGCACGAAGGCGCCCGCGAGCAAGAGGTGGGCGTCGTCGTGCGTGGTGGCGCCGTCGCGACCGCCCACCACCAACACGGCGCCGTCTTGCAGCCGCGTGGCGGTGAACAGATCGCGCGCCGAGGGGAGGTCCGGGCCAGCGCTCCACTGGCCGCTGCCGGGGTCCCAGTACTCCGTGTCGACGATAGCCGCGTAGTCGCCGTCGTCGCCGGAGACGCCGCCGGCGACGAAGGCGCGCCCGTCATCGAGCAGCACGGCCGTGTGCCGCGCGCGGTCGTGGAGCAGGTCGCCCGTCGGTGTGAAGCTGTCGTTCGCGGGATCGAAGATCTCGACGCTGGCGGTGGTGCTCATGGTGGCGCCGGTGCGCCCGCCCACCACCAGCACGCGCCCGTCGTCGAGCAGGGTGGCCGTCAGGTTGGTGCGGCCGCGCGTCATGGTGGGCGTGGCCAGCACGCCCACGCAGCCCGACCCGAGCCGCTGGGTGCCAACCGGGCAGCCGGCGAGCTCCTCGACCACGAAGGTGTACGACCCCGCCACCGGCACGATGGCCGGGTTGGCGCCGTCGAGCGCGAAGATGACGCGGCCCGGGCCCGCCGCCGGCAGCACCAGCACCTCCTCGGCGTAGTTGTCGCTGTCGTCGTCGGTGCAGGTGTCGGGGAGCAGGTCGAGGGCGCCGCAGCCGCCGAGCGCGTAGAGCGCGGCGTCGTAGCCGGTGGGCGAGAGGCGCGCCACCAGCGACGCGGCGGCGGGCAGGTCCACCGCGTAGTAGCGCTCCGGCGCGCCGTCGCCGGCGCAGGGCGCTTCGCCGTCGTCGAAGGCGTCGGTGGTGCTCCCTTGCACCGCTTGGCCGAGCGCGATCACGGTGGCGTCGTCACAGCGATCGCTCGCCGGCGGGCCCGGCCCCGCGTCGACGCGCTCGTCGGGGAAGTCGCTCGGCACGCATGCGCCCGTGAAGCAGCGATAGCCCTCGGGGCAATCGCCGGCGAGCACGCAGGCGCGCCCAAAGGCCACGTCGCGCAGCGCGCACGCCGCCGTCAGCGCGCCGAGCGCCAGCGCGCAGGTGAGCACGGCCACGCGCAGCGCGCTCACTCGTCCCCCATGGTGAACAGCGCAGCGCCCGCCGCGGCGCCGAGCGCGCCCACGCCCACGAGCAGCGCGCCGGTGACGACCAGGGGCGCGCCCCAGGTGCTCCAGTCGCCGGCGGCGCGGGCTCGTCGCTCCTGCGCCGCGCGCGCGGTCGCCAGCGCGGTCGTGGGATCGACCTCGATGCTGGCCTCGGCGGCCTCGATGTCGCGCAGCGCGCCCTCGTGCTCGACGAAGGGCAGGGCGCCCACGCCGGCGATGGCCCCGCCGCTGGCCAGCGCCAGGCCGCCGCCGCCGAGCAAGAGCCAGGGCCACGCCGAGGGCCGCCGCACCTCGGGCAGGGGCAGGGTGCAGTCGGCCATGCAGGTGTCGCCGTCGTCGCGGTTGCCGTCGTCGCACTGCTCGCCGCTCGCCACGACGCCGTTGCCGCAGGCGCTCGGCGTGCAGTTGGAGTCGCAGCCGTCGCCGTCTGCGAGGTTGCCGTCGTCGCAGGCCTCGCCGATGCTCTGCGTGCCGTTGCCGCAGCCGGTGGGCACGCAGCTCGCGTCGCAGCCGTCGCCGTCGGTGAGGTTGCCGTCGTCGCAGGCCTCGCCGGGCGCCACGATCCAGTCGCCGCACGCCTTGGGAGGCAGCACGCATGCGTTGCCGGGGCCACTCTCCGCCAAGAGCTTGCGCAGGTCCTTGCTGCGCTGCTCGGCCACCGCGCGCTTCTCCGCCTGCGGGTGGTTGGCGAGCAGCGAGAGGTACAGGCGCAGCGCCAGTTGGCGATCGTCGGCGGCGAAGGCGGTCTCGGCGGAGCGATAGAGCGCCAGGTCGGAGCGCGACTTGCCGTAGAGCTGCAGGAAGATGAACGAGGCGTCGCAGTAGCGGTGCTCTTCGGCTGCGCGCATGGCGGCGTCGCCCATGGCGACGAGCGCGCCGTCGCCGGGCACGCCCGTCAGCGCGATGACGAGGACGACGGCGTTCATGAGGCGCTCACGGGGTCAGGTCCGGCACGTGGCGTGGCTTGGGTGGATCGTTCGGTTGTGACGGTGGCGGCCGCGGACGGGGCGGTCGCGGCGGTCGCGTCGCGGGCGTGGGCACGGGGACAGGTGTCGGCTCGAGCGCGTGGTCGACGGCGGGCGCGCTGCCGGCGTCTGCAGCAGGCGGGCGCACGTCGGTGGCCGGCGGGGCGGGCGTGGGGACGGGAGCGACCGTGTGCGCGGTGCTCGGCGCGTGGCCGGCGTCGGCAGCATGCTGCTCTTCGTCGCTGAGCCGGGTCCACGCCACCAGCGCGCCACCGGTGAGCGCCGCGAGCACCAGCGCCGCCGCCACCCCAAGCGCCACACGCCCGCGCCCGCGCGGCGCGCTCACCGCTGCCACCTCCATCACGGGCGCGCTCGGTGCAGGCGGCTTGGCGGCAGTGAGCGGCGTCTGCAGCTTGGGAGCGGTGGCCGCGTT
Source organism: Deltaproteobacteria bacterium (assembly GCA_020850995.1). Lineage (GTDB taxonomy): Bacteria > Myxococcota > UBA727 > UBA727 > VGSZ01 > JACOUT01. The sequence goes on along the minus strand of JADZDP010000125.1, from coordinate 25,188 downwards.
GACGTCGACGGCGCCGACCGGCACGGCGCGCGGTGTCTGGCCGCGCGGCTGCGCCAAGACCTCGGCGATCTGCTGCATGACCGCGCCGGCGTCGGGCGGCCGCTCGCTCGGCTCCTTGCGCAGGAGCTGCTGCACCAGCCGGTCTACGTCGGGCCACACGATGTCGATGTGGCGCGGCGCCTCGTGCGCATGCTTGGTGACCAGCGCGATGGGCGTGGGCGCCGAGAACACCGCTTCACCCGTGAGCATCTCGAACAAGATGACGCCGAGCGCGTACAGGTCGGAGCGTGGGTCCTCGAGGGCGCCATACAAGAGCATCTCGGGCGCCATGTAGCCGGGCGTACCCACGAGCTTGCCTTGCTCGGTGAGCGTCTGGTGATCTTCGCCCGTGGGCACCCGGGCCACGCCCAGGTCGAGCACCTTGACGAAGTCGGCCTCGCCGCGCGCGGCGCTCACGCGCGTCAGCATGATGTTCTCGGGCTTGAGGTCTCTGTGCACCACGCCCACCTTGTGGGCGGCGGCCAGGCCGCGGCAGATCTGCTGCGCTAGGTCGAGGGCTGCCCGCACGTCGAGCGCGCCCACGCGGCGCAAGCGCGCGCGCAGGGTCTCGCCCTCCAAGAGCTCCATGGCCATGAACAGCTCGCCCTCGTCGGTGGAGCCGAAGTCGAGCAGCGTGACCACGTGGGGGTCCGATAGCTGCGCCAGCGCGCGGGCCTCGCGCTCGAAGCGCGCGATCAGGCGCGGATCGTTGGCGTAGTCGCGGCGGATGAGCTTGAGCGCCACGCGCCGGCCGAGCGGTGCCTGCCGCGCCACGAACACCTCGGCCATGCCGCCGTGCCCCAACACCGCGTCGATGGTGTAGCGCCCGCCGATAGTGCGACCGAGGTGCCGGTCGGGCCCGTCCGCCATCCCGTGACGCTAGACCACGCTGCCGGCGACCGTCGAGGGAGCGCCGTCGGTGACGGAGATCGCGCTGGCAGCCGGACCGGGGGGCGGCCGTGCATTTCCGCGCCGTCGGCCTTGCGCTATCGCGCGCCCATGACGAGCACTGTCCCACCCTCGGAAGAGCAAGGCGGCTTCGGCGAGCGCGGCGCCAAGAAGGAATTCCCCTGCGAGACCTGCGGCGCCAAGCTGACCTTCTCCATCGGCGCGCAGAAGCTCAAGTGCGAGCACTGCGGCACGGAGAAGGAGCTCACCTTCGCCGAGGGTGCGCGCGTCGACGAGCGCGACCTGATGAGCGCGCTCAACAAGCAGACCACGCAGCGCAGCACGGCCGCGGGCGCGCACTTCGCGGGCACGCACGAGGTCAGCTGCGGCGCCTGCGGCGCCAGCGTGGCCTTCTCGGGCTCGCTCACCTCGAGCGAGTGCAGCTACTGCGGCGCGCCCATCCAGCGCGACAAGGCGCACGAGCTGACGCACCGCCTACCCGTCGACGGGCTGTGCCCCTTCGCCGTCGAGAAGGGCACAGCCGACGGCAAGCTCAAGGGCTGGGTGCGCTCGCGCTGGTTCGCGCCCAACGAGTTCACCCGCAGAGGGGTGGAGGGCAAGTTCGACGGCGTGTACATGCCCTTCTACACCTTCGACGCCATGACCTTCACGCGCTACCGAGGTCAGCGCGGTGATCACTACTGGGAGACCGTGGGCTCCGGCCAGAACAAGCGCCGCGTCGTGAAGGTCCGTTGGTCGCCGGCCTCGGGCTCCTTCCAGCGCTTCTTCGACGACGTGTGCATCCCGGCGCTGAAGTCCCTGCCGCAGAAGCTCTTGCACGGCCTCGAGCCCTGGCCCACCGAGCGCCTGGTGCCCTTCACCGATCAGGCGCTCGCCGGCAAGCGCGCGCACACCTATGAGATCGAGCTCGGTGACGCCTTCCACCTCGGCAAGCAGCGCATCGAGGGCGAGCTCACCAGCGACGTCAAGCGGCGCATCGGCGGCGACGTGCAGCAGATCTCGAGCCAGGAGACGGCCTACTCCGCGCTCACCTACAAGCACGTGCTCTTGCCCGTGTGGATCCTGGCCTATCGCTACGGCGGCAAGCCCTACCGCGTCGTCGTCAACGCGGTGACTGGGCAGGTGAACGGCGAGCGGCCCTACAGCCCCATCAAGATCGCCATCGCGGTGTTCTTCGGCATCGTGGTCGCGATCATCCTGGCGGTGCTGTTTGGCGGTGGGCAGGACGGCGGCGGGGGCGGCGGCTACTGAGCGGCGCGCGTTGCGTGCCGCGAGCTCAAAGGCGACGCACCGACGTGACCGCGCGATCAGCTCTCTAGAGCTCGTTTCAAGACCCCTCCCGTCGCGTGCGTCGCGCCAAGCTGGCGATCACTGCGTTGCTGCGGGCCGACCATCCGTCGAGGATGGCCGGCTCCTCGCGCCTTGTGCTCACCCGCCTGGCGCGCGCCCGCTCGGTCCGGGGTTCTGAAACGAGCTCTAGGCCGACGCGCGTCGCTCACAGCATCGCCGTCACCTTGGTGAACGCCTTTGGGTTCGCGCCACAGATGGGGCAGCTCGCCGGCGGTTGACCGAGCTCGATGTGCCCGCACACCGTGCACAAGTAGAAGTCCGTCACCTCGAGGTCGACGCCGCGCGCGACCGCCTCGAGCGCCATGGTGTAGAGGCGCGCGTGCACCTCTTCGGCTTTCACGGCGAAGCCGAACATGCGCTTGGCCTTGTGCCCCTCGCGCTCCGCTTCGGCGAGCATGGGCGGGTACATCTCTTTGAATTCGTGCGTCTCGCCCGCGATGGCGGCCTTCAGGTTGTCTGCCGTGCTGGCGACCTCGTCGAGCGCCTGCAGGTGCCCCTCGGCGTGGATGCGCTCGGCCTCGGCGGTGGTGCGAAAGAGCTTGGCGACGTTGGGGAAGCCCTCTTTCTCGGCCTTCTTGGCGAAGGCTCGGTATTTCTGGTGCGCCTGGCTCTCGCCGGCGAAGGCTTCGTGCAGGTTCTCGAGGGTCTTCGACATGGTGTGCTCCGTGGCTCGAATCGCCGTGGAGCGCAAGAGGCGCGCCGGCGGCACGGCGCCCGTCATGACGCCGCCGTCGACACCGGCGCCGAGCTCCGCTGTGCGCCATGGCCCGCCCCCCTGGGTGGGCTGCCGCGCCTGCTCGCCCGCACGTCTGCGTCGCCGTCGGCGCGGCTCGACGAGGCCGTGTCAGCGGATGACCGCGAACACCTGTTGGTTCAGCGCCACAAGCACGTCGCCCGCCCACAGCTCCCGCAGCTCCACGCAGTAGCCCTCGGCGGCGGCGCGCACCTCGGCGCGGTGGCGCAAGGGCGCGCGCGGGTCGAGGGTCGTCGGGTCCACCACCAGCTCCGCCAGGAAGCTGACGGTGCTGGTGGGCCGCGGCGCGTCGAGCTTGGCGAAGAGCGCGGGCAACCAGGCGTCGACGAGCCCGATGAGGTGAGGCGCGTCCATCCGCAGCGGGGGCACCCGAGCGCGGATGAAGCCGTTGGCGACGGCGTCTGGCCCCTGGGTGAGCGGCAGCGGCGGCAGCAGGCGGTACTCGTAGTGCGCCGTGAAGGCGGGCGCGAAGGGCGGCGCAGCGTCGAAGACAGCCACCGTGGTCGGGTCTACCGCCTCGGGAGGCGGTGCGCTCACGGAGACGGGCATGGGGCGCGCGGCGCCGAAGGCCGCGCTGGCGCGCGCCACCACGTCGCCACCGGCGCGCATGCGCGCGTCGACGAAGCTCATGCCCTTGCCCACGCGCAACAGCTCCACCTCCACGTCGACCTCGCCGGGCTGCACGGGCGCCAGCACCTCGCCTTGCAAGGCGCGCAGGCGCCGCGAGACGTCGCCTTGGGCGGCGTCCATGGCGCGCGCCAAGGCGCCGAGCACGACGCCACCGAAGGCCCCCGCGCCCTGCTGCCAGCCATCCGGTACGGTGGCAGAGAAGTGAACGCGCGCGCTCCCGCGGGCGCCCTCGACGACGGCGGTGGCGTGCTCGAAGGTGTCGGCGGGCGGCGCGGTGCTCATGAACGCAATCTCCTCGCGTGCGGTCGACGGTGGCGCTGCGTCATTCAAGGCAATGGCGGGTAGGGCGGGCTGAAGGCCGCCTCGGCGCCGGCGCGCACCACCACCAGCGGCGCACGCGTGAGCGCGTCGCCGACGAGCGGCACGACCTCGCAGCGTCGCTGCCCGCATGCGTCGTCGAAGAAAGCCACGTCGGCCACGAGCCAGAGCCGGTCGGCGTCGCCCGCGCCGAGCGCCAGCGCCTGCTCGGGCACGTAGTAGCCGCTCGGTCCGAGGCGCGCACGCAGCTCGCCGCCGCAAAACACCGACACGGTTGGGTGCACGAGGGTGTCGATGTCGTAGGCGTGCACTGCGATGCGGAACCACTGCTGCGTCGGCGGCACATCAACGTCGATGGTCTCTGGCAAGCAGAAGTCACCCTCATCGATATCGGTGACGCTGGCGTCGCAGCTGCTGCGATCGACGACGAGGCGAGGGCTGTGGCAGCCGAGGCCGTACAGGCCCCACTGTTGGGCGCGATTCCCTGGGGCGAACAAGCAGCTGTTCTCTTCCGGCGTCGGGTCGAGCAGCCAGGACACGGGGTCGGGCGGCGCGATGCCAAAGAACCACTCGGCGGCGTCGAGATTGAATGCGGCGGGGTCAAACGCATCGACGTCGCAGTTGGCCCAGCCGCAGTCCTGCGTCGCGCCGTCGAGCGCCCAAGGCTGTGTGTTACCGGGACGGTGCAGGTGGAGGTCGAGGTCGACGTCGCCGCCCTCCCACGAGAGCTCCACGCTGAGCCCGCGCTCGCGTGAGAACAACGGCAGTGAGCAGCTCTGCGCACCGGTCACGTCGACCTCGTGTCGCCCGCTCACCACGCTACGGAAGTCGTCGGTGGGCGCGCTGCCGGCGGGTGTCGGGCACGCTGGCAGCCCGGGCGGGCAGGAGACGGCGAAGCTGTCGCTTGGTGTACTGCCGGCAACACCGTCGGCGAGCTGTGCCGTCACGAAGGGGCGGGTCTCGAGGGCGTGGCAGGTCGGCGCGGCGTTGAAGCACGCGTCCACGGCGTCGACGCTACCCTCGCAGGGCCCGAAGGCACCGGCGGCGTCACAGTGCTCTTCGCCGTCGAAGCAGCCAGGCGTGCCGCGGTAGCCCGGATCGCCGCGGAAGCAGGCGCGCGCCGTGCCGGGCACGCAGCTGCAGCCCTCGTCAACCACGCCGTCGCAGTCGTCGTCGAGCCCGAGGCGCTCGGTGGCGCAGGACTCGAGCGCACCGCAGGTGGGCGAGCATTCGCCTTCACCCTCGCCCTCGCCCTCACCCTCGCCCTCGCCCTCACCCTCGCCTTCGCCCTCGCCTTCGCCCTCGCCTTCTCCCTCGCCTTCGCCTTCACCCTCGCCTTCGCCTTCGCCTTCACCCTCGCCTTCGCCTTCGCCCTCGCCTTCACCCTCGCCTTCACCCTCGCCTTCGCCTTCACTCTCGCCTTCGCCTTCACCCTCGCCCGCACCTGCGTCGGGTGCGTTGGGTGGTGCGGGACAAGCGGCGATCGCAGCGGCGACGAGGGCGAGGCTGAGGGTGAAGACAAGGCGCAACATGCCGGGGACAGTAGCAGAGCGTTGCGGCACCAGGGCTTGGCCTCTGCAGGGAGTCACGCCGTCAGCGACGACGCTCCCGCGTTCAATCCCCTCGCAATGCCGCTGCCACGGCCTCGACCCGCTCGCGCAGGCACGCCATCGCCGCGCCCGCCGCAGCGTCGTCGAGCGCCCGCGTGCCGAGCGCGTCGAGCACCTGGCGCACCGCGGGCTCCACCTCCAGCGAGAGCCCCGCCAAGCACGAGGGCACGCCGCGCTCGGTGGCCTCGTTGCCCGTGAACACGAAGCCGCCGAAGCGCGCGGGGTCGGGGTCGCGCCAGGGCCAGTCGCGCAGCGTGTCCCACAGCGCTGTCAGCGCTGGGTCGAGCGCGGGCCGCGCGCGCGCCAGCTCTGCGCTGGTGAAGGCGCGCCCGAGCGCGTCGTCGAGCAGGCGCGCCAGCGCCTTCACCAGGCCCGCGTCGGTGACCACGCGCCCGTAGAAGAGCCCGCGCGCCGTCTGCGCCAGGTCGGCCTCGCGGGCGCGCAGCCAATCGTGGGGCGCGCAAAAGTGCCCCTCGCAGATCTCCCGCGGGTACACGCCGAGCTCCCGCAGGTCGGCGCCGCGTGGGTGGCGCGACGGGTGCAACAGGCAGCCCACGCGCCCCTCGTCGACGTAGCCGCTGAAGGGGCACACCTTGACGCCCGCGAACAACACGTCGGGCGCCTCGAGCGCGAGCAGCTCATCGCGCGCCCGGGCCAGCGCGGCCTCGTCGGGCCACGCCGCGCGCACGCGCTCGGTGCGCCGCAGCAGGCGCGCGTGCTCGGCGCTGTGGCTGCGCACGCGGAAGTTGTGCACGCCGCAGCAGGCGGCGCAGCTGCCGTGCGCGTGCTGGCACAAGATACGCAGCGGCGCGCGCGGGGCCGTGCGTGAATCGCGGTGCGCGTCGCTCACGCCGTCATCAGCACGTCGACCAGCTCGACGGCGTCTTGCGCCACGGGGACGCCCAAGAAGGCGCCCGACACGCGCGCCAATTGCTCGGGCGCGTCGGTGACGAGCAGGCGATGCGCGGGGGCCGGGCCGCCGCGCGCGAGCCCGCGCTCGGCGAGCAGCGCGTGCAGCTCGCGCGCCGTGGCCGCGGCGCCGTCGACCAGCGCCACGCGCTCGGGCAGCGCCGCGCGCAGCACCGGGCGCAAGAGCGGGTAGTGCGTGCAGCCCATCACCACGGTGTCGACGTCGGCGGGCAGGCCTTGCAGGTACTGCTCCACCACCAGGCGCGGCACCTCACCGGCGAGCCATCCCTCTTCCACCAGGGGCACCAAGAGCGGGCAGGCGCGCGCGAACACCTCGCCGCGGTGGCCGAGGGCGTGCAGGGCGCGCGGGTAGGCCTCGGAGCGCACGGTGCCGGCGGTGCCGAGCACCACGATGGTGCCGCCGCGGCACGCGGCAAGCGCCGCGCGCGCGCCGGGCTCGATGACGCCGAGCACGGGCACGCTCAAGGTGGCGCGCAGCGCGGGCAGCGCCACCGCGCTGGCGGTGTTGCAGGCCACCACCAGCGCCTTGATGTCGCCCTCTTGCACCAAGGTGCGCGCGTTGTTGAGCGCGTACTTCTCGACGGTGGCGGCGCTCCTGGTGCCGTAGGGCACGCGCGCCGTGTCGCCCAGGTACACGGTGCGCTCCAGCGGCAAGAGCTCGCGCAGCGCGCGCAGCACGGTGAGCCCGCCCACGCCCGAGTCGAACACCCCGATGGGCCGATCGTCCGCCATCGCTCCCTCGTCGACGAGGGCTACAACAACCGGCTCACGGCGAAACGGGGATCTCGAAGGTGACGCCGATCGCGGCGTTGGCCGGCGCCGCCAGATCGAGCAGTGAGCCGCCGGTGAGGTCGACGTAGATGGGGCGGAAGATCGCCCCCTCCACCTGCCCCCAGAAGCGCAAGGCGGCCAGGTCGTGCTGCACCCACTCGAGCCCCAGGCGCCCGCCGGCGCCCAGGTAGGGCGAGAGCCCGAGGTAGCCGCCCGCGGCCACGACGAGCGCCGTGGTGGCGCTGGCGCATGCGTGCAAGCCCACCGGGGCGTCGTTGGTCAGCTCGAAGAGCGGCACGTGCAGGCAGGGCAGCACGGTGGCGGCCAGGGTGCCGTGCGCGCTCACGATCTCGCTCGACCAACCGCCGCGGGCGAAGAGCTCGCCGCGCAGCTCGAGCTCGCCCCAGCGCGCCGCCATGGTGGCGCCGGGTCCGAGCTCGGCGCCGGGCGCCAAGAAGAAGATCCACGACGAGCTGGCGCCACCGAGCAGCGTGGCGCCCTCGGGCAAGAAGTCCCAGCTGCGCGGCTCGTCGTCGTCGGGGGGCTCGGTGGTGTCCACGTCAGGAGGCTGTGGCGGCGGCACCGGCGGTGGCTCTGGTGTTGGCGGTGGTGTCGTCGTCGGCGCCGCCAGCGCGCGCTCGGGGGCGATGGCGATGCTCGCGGCCAGCGCCGCAGCGGCCAAGAGCTCGGCGCAGCCCTCGTCGCTCGTGATGACGCGCTCGCCCAAGGGGAGCAGCTCGGCGTCGAACAGCTCCACGCGCGCGCGCCGCGCCGTGGCCGCGCCCGCCGCGTCCACCTCGCCCTCGACGGCGACCATGAGCACGCGCTCGGCGGGCTCGGCGAAGGGGTCGGCGCCGAGCCGCGCGATCACGCCGGCGCGCAACGCGTCGGCGTCTGGGCACACGGGCGCCAAGGCGCCCACCGCGAACACCAGGCGCGTGCGCGGCAGCGCCAGCGGCTCTGGCGGCGCGGGCGCGGGCGGCGCGTCGCCGGCCGGCGCGAGCTCGCTCGCGGTCGAGGGCTGCGGGTCCTCGGCGGCCGCCGTGCTCGCGAGCACAAGCACGCCAAGCGACACGAAAGTGAATCGGGCGACGGGGCCTCGCTGCACGAGCCCACCGTCGCCCGAGATCCGCGCCGGCGCAAGGCGCCGGCCGGGCCACGCGTCAGGCCTTGCCGCCCACCATCTTGGCCACCTCGGCGGCCAGGTCATCGCTCTTCTTCTCGATGCCCTCGCCCACCTTGAAGCGGTGCATGGCCTTCACCGCGATGGTGGTGCCGAGCTCACGCGCGACCTTGTCGATGTGCTTTTGCACCGTCAGCTTGTCGTCCTTGATGAACGCCTGCTCGAGCAGCGTGTTCTCGGCGAGGAACTTGTTGACCGCGCCTTCCACGATCTTGTCCAAGATCTTCTCGGGCTTGCCGTCGGCCTTGGCCTTTTCGCGCGCGATGTTGCGCTCGTTGTCGACGGTCTTTTGGTCGGCTTCTTCGCGGCGCAGGTAGAGCGGGTTGCCCGCGGCCACCTGCATGGCCACGTCCTTGGCCAAGAGCTTGACGCTCTCGTTGCTCGCCTTGTCGGCGTCGGCCACGCTCAGCTCCACCATGACCCCGATGGCGCCGCCCATGTGCGCGTAGGTGCCAAGCACGCCCTCGGCGCGCACGCAGCGGCGGATGGTCATGTTCTCGCCGATGGTGGCGACCTTCTCGGACAGCGCGTCCTTGACCGAGACGTTGCCGAGCTTGTGCGCCAAGAGCGCGTCGACGTCGGCGGGCTTGCCGGCCAGCACGGCCTTGGCGAGCGTGCCCACGAAGGCCTGGAAGTCGGGGTTCTTGGCCACGAAGTCGGTCTCGCAGTTGACCTCGACCATGGCGGCCGCGCCGCCCTCGGCCGCGATCCCCACCAGGCCCTCGGCGGCCACGCGGCCCGCCTTCTTGGCGACGGCGGCCAGGCCCTTCTCGCGCAGCCAGTTGATGGCGGCGTCGAAGTCGCCGTTGGTGGCGCCGAGCGCCTTCTTGCAGTCCATCATGCCCGCGCTGGTCTTCTCGCGGAGCTCTTTCACCATCTGGGCGCTGATCTCGGCCATGGCTTCGTCCCTCGATCTCTTGGGGGTTGAAAAAGTCCCGCCGGCCGCATGCCGGGTCGACCGGCGTCGGGCAAGGGGTGACGACGAGCGATCGGTAGGGTCGAACCCGCGTGACGAACGCCGTCGAGCCCGCTAGCAAGCGGGCCCTGGAGGTCTCCCATGTTGCGTCTGCTTGCCATTTCCCTTCCCGCCGCTGCCTTGCTCGTCAGCGCCTGCATCATCAACAACAACCCGGGCGAGGGTGAGGGCGAGGGTGAGGGCGAGGGCGAGGGTGAGGGCGAGGGCGAGGACGAGGTCGACCCCTCCGTCGAGGGCTTCTGCGCCAAGATCGATGAGTGCGAGTTCGACCCCCAATACTGCTCGAGCGAGGGTGACCTGCAAGACAGCCTCGACACGGCCGCCGGCGTCGGCGATCCCGTGTGCGACGCCGCGGTGGCGGCCCAGACCGCCTACTGGCAGTGTGTCGCCGACGCGACCTGCGAGGCCATCGTCGACGCCGAGGCCGACACCTGCAACGCCGAGTACTACGCGACCGTCGACGCCGGCAACGAAGGTGCCACGCCCTGCTGGGACGGCGATCCGCCCGCCGACCTGATCGCGGGCTGGTACTGCGACCCCACCTACAAGGGAGTCGACGACGGCTGCGACTGCGGCTGCGGCATCGAGGACGAGGACTGCGAAGGCGCTGGCTGCAGCGGCGCCGAGTGCGATGCCATCGGCTGCGACTACTGCAACGACGCCGACGGCCACTCCATCCCGTGCGGCGGCGAGGGCGAGGGTGAAGGCGAAGGTGAAGGCGAAGGCGAAGGTGAAGGCGAAGGCGAAGGCGAAGGCGAAGGCGAAGGCGAAGGCGAAGGCGAAGGCGAAGGCGAGTAAGGTCACCTTTGTCCCCTGAAAGTTCCCGAGGCGCCCTTGCGGGCGCCTCGTCTTTCGTCAGGATGCCGTCCATGCGCGCCAAGCTCTTCGTCGTCGTGTTGCTCGCCTTCCCCGTGGCTGCCTGCGACCTGTTGTTCGGCGCCGCCGAGGAGTGCTTCTACAACAGCGACTGCTTCGGCGACGACATCTGCGACGACGGCGAGTGCGTCGAGTGCGAGAGCGATCGCGACTGCGACGACAACGAGGAGTGCGACGACGGCGAGTGCGAGCGTCTCGGCGGCGAGGGTGAAGGTGAGGGCGAGGGCGAGGGGGATCCCGGCGAGGGCGAGGGCGATCCTGGCGAGGGCGAGGGCGAGGGCGAGGACCCCGGGGGCGCCGAGGGCGAAAGCTGCACGGTGGGCCCCGTCAACGCGCCCGGCACCTGCGCCGCCAGCATGGTGTGCGTGCCGCGCGACAACGAGCCCACCCGCGGCGTCTGCCGCGTCAAGTGCGGCGACGTCACGCTCGACGCGGACGGCGCCGCCATCGGCGCCGTCCACGACGAGGACCTCAGCTGCAGCGGCAGCAACCGCTGCCTGACCATCACGCCCTTGCCCGACCTCGAGCTTGCCGCGGTCGCGTGCGTGCGCCCGGCCACCGCGCCAGAAGCGCCGTGCAGCGCGTTCTACGACGAGCTCTTCCTCGAGCAGGCGTGCCCGGCGGGCCTCGACTGCACGGCCTCTGCCGTGGACGACGACAGCAACGGCGATCGCGTGGTCACGGCGCTCACCTGCAAGGAGCCCTGCGACCTGCGCGCCGCCACGGATCCCTGCCCGGCGACGGGCGAGGTGTGCCTGGTGGCGCCCGTGCAAGTGCCGAACATCGAGGTAGATACTGGCGGCGACGAGGTGCGCTGCGACACCCTGAGCTCAGGTACCCAGGACGCAGCCTGCGCCACCGACAACGACGCGGGCTGCGCCTGCGATCTCGCCGCCGGCTACCGCTGCACCGAGTTCAACCTCAGCGCCGGCGGCACCGGCTGGCTGTGCAACCTCGACAGCGGCCACTGCGCGGTGCCGGTGCCGACCATGACGGGGGCCATCCTGCAGGCCGACAGCGGCGCCATGGGCGACGCCACCTACCACTGCAACGAGGTCGACGCCTCCGACTACTGCGAGGCCACGCCCTTCGCCGGCGTGCCGCCCGCAAGCGCAGGCGCCAACATGTGCCTGGGGATCTCGCAGACCAGCAACGACGGCATCTGCTTTCCCTTCTGCCGCTCGCCCAACTTCGACGCCAACGGCGACGGCGACTTCAGCGACGACGACGACAGCGCGCGCACCGACTACGCATGCGCGGCGGGGTGGCACTGCGACACCCTGCTGGCGCAGCTCGCCGGCGTGGTCATGTGGCCGACCCTCGACGTGAGCTGCGATCCCGTCGCCTGCCCGCTCGGTGCCCCGTGCCCCGCGTGCAACGACGGTTCCATCGGCGGTGACCTCTCCTGCGTCGACATCGATGGCGGCTTGTGCGGCGCGCCCTTTGGCTCGTGCGAGCTCGGGAGCGAGGGCGAGGGTGAGGGCGAAGGCGAGGGTGAAGGAGAGGGTGAGTAGCGTCACATGCGCGCCCTGACCTCGACGAACGGCACCCCTTGTGGGCACGTTTTCCTTTGCAAGAATCACCGGCCCATGCGTACCCCCCTCGTTCTCCTCCTTGCGCTCGCCCTGCCGCTCGCCGGCTGCGATCTCTTGTCCTTGCTCGGCCCCACCGGCGACTGCGCCCAAGACAGCGACTGCTTCGGCGACGACCTCTGCGTCGACGGCGAGTGCGTGGAGTGTGAGAACGACCGCGACTGCGACGACGACGAGGAGTGCGACGACGGCGAGTGCGAGCGCACGGGCGGCGAGGGGGAGGGCGAAGGCGAGGGCGAGCCCGGCGAGGGCGAGGGCGAGGGCGACCCCGGCGAGGGCGAAGGCGAGGGCGAGCCGCCGGGCTGCGGCGCGGTGCCCGACACCGGCATCTGCGTGGGCAACACCTCGCGCTACTGCGACACCACCACCAACACCGTCGAGGAGGAGAACTGCTCGAATTTCACGCCCGATTTGCAATGCCAGGCTGCTTTCGGCCTCAACATGTGCGCCGCCGACGCAGGCGATGACTGCATCGTCGAAGACGACAACGGCGACAAGGTCGTCGCCTTTTGCGCCGACGAGGGCGTGGGCTGTCGGCTCGGGTCCGGCGTCACCGGCACCTGCCAAGGTGGCCCCGGAACCTGCGCGGCCAGCGACGTGAACCGCTGCATCGGCGGTGACTTCATCCTGCGCTGCACCGCGGAGATCGGCTACCCCTGGTACGTCGACTGCGACGCGCGCTCGGGCACCTGTGACAACGCGCAGGGGGGCTGCGTGCTCCCCTCGGCGTCCGCCTGCATCCCCGACGAGGGCACCGGCTACAACGACCTCTGCACGCCCCCCGGCGGCGGGACGGCCACGGCCTGTCCCTCGGGCGGCACCTGCCCCTGAGCTGCGGGCGTCGTCAGCGCTCCACCAAGCGTCGCCCATGGGTCAGCGAGCGCAAGCGCGCCTCGATCTGCCCGAAGCCCTCGGGGGTGCGCACCAACCAGGGCACGCGCTCGTCGTCGAGGCTGATCCACGCGATCACCGGTCGCGGCGCCGGTGCGTCCTTGCCCGCTCGGGCAAGCGTCGCGTCGAGCCGCCGCGCGCGCCTGCTGCCCGCCGGCGCCGTCACCACTTCCACGCCGCGCACCACGCCGCTCACGCGCCACAGCCGGCGCCGATGGTAGAGCTCGAAGCAGAAGGGGGCGTCGGCCGGCAGCTCGTGCGCGCGCAGGTAGTAGATGACGCTCACCAGGTCGACCACCTCGGACGCCGTCGAGAATCGCCCGCTCCGGTCGTAGTCGCCCTTGGGGCCGCTGCGACGCAGCCGCGTGTTGACCTCGCCGCCCTTGGGGCCCTCGGGCGTGCGCAGCGCGGCGGCGAAGGCGCCGTCTTCACGCGAGATGGTGGGCGCGCTCGAGAAGGCCTCGCGCACCTCCACGCGATTGACCATGCGCACCGGCGTGAGCGTGCGCGGATCGAAGAAGCTCACCATGCGCGCGTCGACGTCGCCGAGGACGGAGAGGAAGCCGTCGGTCTTGAGCTGCCCTTGCACCGGGTAGGTGGCCACGCCGTCCATCACGGCGCGCTCGCCGACCTTGAGGTGCGCGCGGCCGGTGCGCACGCCGAGATACGTGATGTCGTACGCGATCTGCTCGCCTGGCCCGAAGGGCAGGCGCTCTCGCAGCGGGGACAGAAGCGGGCCTGGGCAGCCCCGCAGGGCAGGTGCGCGCTCGTCGCCGTCGAGCTCCACGGGCACCGGCCGGTGCACCGAGGCCAGCGGCAAGAGCCCGAGCTCATCGGTTGTGGGGGCGAGCAAGCTCACGAGCACGAGCACGGGCGTCATCGGTGCGTCGAGTGTAGCCTCGGGTGATGGCCCTTGCCCTGTTCTTGGCCCTGGCCGCGACGGCGCCTCCCTCGGTGGAGGCGGCCGCGGCCCGCTTCGGCCCGGCGCTCGTCACGGTGCGCTGGGCCGACGCTGGTGAGAGCGCCGGCTTCTTCGTGGCGTCGAGCGGCACCGCCGTGGCCGTGGTGCCCGCCGGCGTCAGCGAGGTGGTCATCGAGCTCGCCGGCGGCGCGCGCCGAGCTGGGCGCGTCGTGGTGCGCGGGGCCGAGGGGCTCGCGCTAGTGGAGCTCGCGCGCAAGCCCGACGAAGCACCGCGCCTGCCCGCCCTGGCCGTGGCAGAGCAGGATCGCGTGCTTGCCCCCGAGGTGTGGCTCGTGGGCCTCGGCCTGGCCGAGGGGCAAGCGGCGCCCTCTCTCGGCGGCTTGCGTCGCGTCGACCCCCGCGGCCGCTGGCGCCTCGATCTGCCGCTCGGCCCAGGCGCGCCGGTGCTGTACGAGGGGCGCGTGGTGGCCGTGGTGGTGGAGCGCGACGGTCGCACCGCGTCGGTGGCGCTGCCCGCCAGTCGGCTCAGGGCGCTGGCGGCGCTGCGCGCTCACCCCGATCAGCCCTGAGCGTCTCGGGGATGAGGGCAGCGCGCAGGCGCACGCCGAGCTCGGCCGCGGGCAAGGACGGCGCGCCACCAAAGAAGCTCGCCCGCAGCGCGGCGCTCCGCGCGGCCTCGCCCACCCTGGCCTCGCGTCGTGCGCGGGCGGCCAGCACCTCTCCGCGCAGGGCCTGCAGCAGGCGTGGGGGCGGCGGCCGATCGGCCAGCTCCCGCAGCGTTGCCCGCAGCGCCTCGGCGCCGCCGCTGCCGCCGGCGAAGGTCAGGCGCGCGCCCTCGCGGTCGACGTGCAGCGACACCTGCCAGCCGCCGCGCAAAGCGAGCCCGCGCGCCACCCAGGCGCGCAGCACCTCGCCGTCGTCGTCGCCAAGCCAGGGCGACCACGGCAAAGGCAACGCGAAGGCCGCGCCCACGGCTGCCTCGCTGCGCGTCGCCAGCGGTGGCTGCGCGCGCGGCGCCGGCAAGGCGCCCGTCGAGGCGGCGGCGGCGCGGCCCTCGAGGAAGACCGGCGCGCCGGGCGCGAGGGCGCGGACGGCGGCGAGCACCAGCGCCTCGGCCTCGGGCGGCCCCTCGGCGCTCACCAGCACCACGCCGCTCACGGTGGTGGTGGCGACGTGCCCGCCCGCGTCGACCAGGGCGCGCCGCTCGGCCTCGGCCAACGCGGGCGCGCGGGGGGCCGCCACCGCCACGAGCCAGGGGATCTCGGGGCGCGGCAGCACGCGCAGGGCCGGCGCGGCCGGCGCCAGCGCACATACGGCGGCGGCCAGCGCCAAGAACGCGGCGCTCACGGGGTGCCGCCCACCACGCGCCAGATGACGCGCGGCCCGAGCGCGGCCGCGCGCGCCGCTGCGCCCACGTCGGCGGGCGTGAGCGCGCCCAGCGCCTCGAGCTCGCGATCCACCAGGCCGGCGTCGCCCGCCACCAGCGCGCGCCCCACGGCGTCGGCCAGGGCGCTCACGTCCCGCAGGCGCTCCAGGCGCAAGGCGCGCTCGCGCGCGGCCTCGGCCGCCACCACCTCGGCGGGCGGCGGGGCGCGCGCCACCTCCTCGAAGGCCTGCAGCACCTTGCCCTCGGCGCGCGCGATGGTGGCGGCGCGCGGGCTCGTGACCTCGATGGCGACGGCGAAGGCCACCGCGTTGCCCTCGGCGCGCCCCATCAGCAGGCGCGCGAGCACCGCGCGCGCGGCGCGATCGGCGGGGGCGGCCCCGGCCGCGCCGCGCCCGGGCCCGAGAAACCAGATGGTCGAGCGCGCCCCCACCAGGTCGGCGTCGGCGCTCTCGGCCACCCGGGTCCCGGTCGACGCGGCCAGCGCGGATTGGGCAGGCAAGGGCCCCGGCGGCAAGCCCGCCGTCAGCAGCCGGGCGCTGCGCTCGAGGAGCTCGGGCTCGGGCAGCGCGCCCACCACCGCGATCGCCACGCGCTCGCGGCGCAGCACGCGCGCTGCCAGCGGCCCCAGCGGCTCGGCGTGGGTCGGCCCCGCCACCGGCAGCATCAGCGGCGTGCCGGCCAGCGCCAGCGTCAAGGCGCGCGGGTCGAGGTCGGCTTCGGAGCTCGCGGCGGCCGCCACGGGTGCCACGGCAGGCCGGAGCAGGCGCAGGCGCAGCAGGGTGTCTTGCGCGCCGCGCAGCAGCTGCTCGAGCTGTGCTGCCGGCGCGCCCCACGACGCCACCAGGTGATCGGGGGCCACGCGCGCCCGGGCCACGCCGCCCACGGGCGCCAGGTCGACGGCGGCGGCCAGGGCCTGCGCCAGCTCCGTCAGGCGCGCGCGCTCCTGGGGCGAGAGCTCGTTGGCATCGAGCGCCACGTGGAGCTGCAGCTCGGCCCAGGGGCTCGCCGGTGCCGACACCACCACGAGTGGCAGCCCACCTCGCGTGACCCCGGTGGCGTGCGGGATGGCGGGAGCGGCGGCCACGGCGAGGGCGGTACACAGCGCGATCACGGGTGGGCACACTACAGCGGAGGCCAGTTGCATTGATGGTCGCCTGGCTTGGTCCTTGCCACGATCCCTGCGTCGTGTCCTCGCCGCGTACCACGAGGTACGCGGCTGCGGTACTCCTTGGGCTCCTGGCAAGTCCCTGCGCCGGGCTCGATCAACACAACGGTCTCCGCTGTAGCCCCTGCCACGAGCCCCGAAGCTCCCCGGTGCGAGCAGCTCAGCGGACACGCAGCGTCGAGCCTCTTCCGGTTCCACGGCCACGTGATGAACGCAGGCAGAGCGGAGCACTCGGCTCTGCTACGCTCACCAACGTGAGCAACGACCCCAACATCGGCGCGCTCTTTGGCCTCAGGTGGCGCATCGAGCGCCCCCTCGGCGCCGGTGGCATGGGGAGCGTCTACGTGGCGCGCCACGAGAACACCGGTCGGCGCGTGGCGCTCAAGGTGATCAAGGGCGAGGGCACCGCCTCGGCGGAGCTGGCCGCGCGCTTCGTGCGCGAGACGCAGGCCCTGGCGGCGCTCAGCCATCCAAACGTCGTCACCTTCCTCGACAGCGGCTGCGAGGGTGCCACCTGCTTTCTGGTGATGGAGCTCTTGCAGGGGCGCTCGCTGCGCACGCTCATGGGGCGCCCGGTCGAGTGGCGGCGCGCCTTTCGCATCGGCGCCGACGTGTGCCGCGCGCTGGCGGCGGTGCACAAGCAGGGCATCGTCCATCGCGACCTCAAGCCCGACAACATCTTCCTGCAAGAGGCCGAGGGCCACGACGAGATCGCCAAGCTCATCGACTTCGGCATCGTGCGCCTGCAGGAGGGGTGGAGCTCGTCCACCGCGGCCACGTCCACGGGCGCCGTCATCGGCACGCCCGGCTACATCAGCCCCGAGCAGCTGCAGGGCCAGGCGGCGTCGCCGGCCTCCGACGTGTACGCCGTGGGCGTCATCCTCTACGAGCTGGTCACCGGGCGCTTCCCCTTCCAGGCGCCCACGCCGCACGCCATGTTGGTCAAGCAGCTCATCGAGGCGCTGCCGCCGCCGCACGTCGCTGGTGTGCCGCTGCCGGCGCACGTCGAGGCGGTGATCCTCCACTGCATGGAGCGCGATCCGGCGCAGCGCGCCGCGACTGCACATGCGGCCCTGGCCGAGCTGAACGACGCGCTCGCGCGAGGCGGCTCCCTGCCCCCCGACGCCGCCACCGAGACCGGCACCGGCAGGATCGAGGCTGCGCGCGAGGCGCTGGCGGCGCCGTTGGCACAGGCGTCGTCGGTGGCGGCGCCGCCGGCTGTCCGCCCCACGGAGCCCACCGGCACCGTGGCGCCGCTCGCACAGCTCGCACAGCTCGCACCGCTCGCCGTGCCGGCGCCGGCGCGGCGCGCCACTACCTCGCGCGCGGGCTTGGTGCTCGCGCTGGCGCTCATGGCCGGCGTGTCGACCTGCGCGGTGTGCGCGGTGGTGGCGTCGCAGATCAGCGCACGAGAGGCCGCCCTCGACATAGAGGCGCCGAACGTGGAGCTGCACCTCGGCGCGCCGCCGCCACCGCCGTTTTCGCAGCCACCGCCACCACCGCCAGCGGCGCCGACATGGAAAGGCAAGCGCCGGCCGAGCGACGCCGAGGCCCGAGCCCTCGTGTTCCAGCAACTGTTCTCCTCGTCCTGCGACGGCGAGCCACCCCCCAAGATCGAGCGCCTGGAGTTCTCGGTCGAGAGCGGGCACATCCGCCTGGTGACCCCCACGCGCGACAACGCGCTGCTGCAGTGCGTGGCGCAGGAGCTGGCGAGCTTCGATGCCCCCACCTTCCCCGGCAAGCCGCAGAAGGTGGTGATCCGCCGCCACGATCTCGACGAGCTGGACGAGGCGCCCTGAGCGCGTGCCGCTCGGCGCGCGCGCAGAACCTTCGATACGCCCGCGCATCGAAGCGCTCATGAGCGACCAGATCATCCTCGGCACGAAGAAGGGGACGCTGCTCCTCGACCGAAAGGGCGCGGCGTGGGAGCCGCGGCCCATCGCGCACCCTGGTGTCTCCATCAGCTATGCCGCTCGGGATCCCCGCGACGGCACCCTGTGGGCCGCCATGGATCACGCGCACTGGGGACCGAAGCTCTCGCGCTCGCGCGACGATGGCCGGACCTGGGAGGACCTCCACCAGCTGGCGTACCCCAAGGGCGCGCGCTTCATCGCGCAGACCCTGCCCTCGCCAGGGGAGGACCCCGGCGCAGGCTCGGGGACCATCGAGTACCAGGACGCGACCCTCATGAAGGTGTGGGTCATCGCCTTCGGCAACGCCGACCAGCCGGGCACGCTCTACGCCGGCACCCTCCCGGGCGGTTTGTTCGCCAGCAGGGACGGCGGCTCCACCTGGGAGCTGAACCGCCCGCTGTGGAATCACCCGAGCCGCGGCGGCGACCTCTTCGCCGGCGAGGCCACCAGCAAGAACCAGTGGGGCGGCACGCCCGCGGCCATGGCCTACGGTGAGTTCGTGCCTGGCATCCACTCGGTGGTCGTCGACCCGCGTGACTCGAAGCACCTCTTGATCGCCGTCTCCTGCGCGGGCGTCGTCGAGACCCGCGATGGCGGGCTGAGCTGGAGCGGCGCGAACAAGGGCATGTTGAACGACTACCTGCCAAACCCCGAGGCCGAGTGGGGCCATGACCCGCACTTCATCACGGCCTCGGCCGGCGACCCGGACCGCATCTGGCAGCAAAACCACACGGGCGTGTTCGTCAGCGACGACGGCGCCAAGAGCTGGCAGCGCGTCAGCAAGCCCGAGCGCGGCGTGCACTTCGGTTTTCCCATCGCCACCGATGCGAAGAACGGCAAGGTCGCCTGGGTGGTGCCCGCCAAGAGCGACCAGGAGCGCATGGGCATCGAGGGCGGCCTCTTCGTGGCGCGCACCGACGACGGTGGCCGGAGCTGGACCTCGTTTCGCGAGGGCCTGCCACAAGCGAACGCCTACGACATCGTCTACCGCCACGCCCTCGACGCGACGAACGGTCGCCTGTGCTTCGGCAGCACCACCGGCAACCTCTACGTCTCCGACGACCATGGGGAGAGCTGGCGCTCGGTGGGCCACAACTTCCCGCCCATCCACTCGGTCCGCTTTGGGTAGGCGAGGCTCCTCGTGGCCCAGGTCGCGTTCACCCGACACCTGCTGCGCTTCTTCCCCGATCTCGTCGAGGGCGAGGTGCAGGGCGCGACGGTGCGCGAGCTCGTCGACGAGCTCGAGCGCCGGCACCCGGGCTTCTCCTCCTACGTCGTCGACGAGACCGGGCGCCTGCGTCGGCACGTCAACGTGTTCATCGACGAGGAGCTGATCCGCGATCGCGTGCGCTTGAGCGACCGGCTCCCGCATGGTGCGCGCGTGTTCTTCCTGCAGGCGCTGTCGGGCGGGTGAGCGCGGCCGGCCCGGGTGCAGCCTCGTCGATCGAGTGCTGCCAGTCCCTCAGCGCGGCACCCTTGGCGGGCGGGAACATCACAACAGATCCGTGCTACGAGCAGCTCGACCCGCGGCTGCGGCGGAGGCGGGCGCCCAGCGCCACGAGGAAGACCAACGCGAGGCCGGGCGGGGTGGCGGTCGGCGCCGATCCGCAGGCGCAGCCGTCTTCACCCTCCCCTTCGCCCTCGCCTTCGCTTGCCGGGTCCCCTTCGCCCTCGCCTTCGCTTGTCGGCTCCCCTTCGCCCTCGCCCTCGCCTTCGCCCTCGCCTTCGCTTGCGGACGGGTCGGTCCCCGCGGACAGCACGAGCGTGACCTGCTCGGCCCAGTCTGCGGGGAGACCGAGGCCGCTGACGTCGGCGTCGACATCGAGCTGCGGGACCGGGTCGGCATACAGCCACATGTCGCCGTCTGCTTGCTGGAAGTCCCCGCTCACCTCCGTCTGCACCGACGCGATGACGCCGAGGCCCACGCGCGTGTGGCAGATGCCCGACACCGTGCCGGAGTTCGCGCAGCCGCTGCCCACCGGCCCGATGCAGACGTCGAGGTACCCATCGCAGTCCTGGGACACGCCGGGGACGAAGGGGAGCGTGACCGAGGCCCTGCCGTTGAGCTGGCCGCCGAGCGCCCCGGTGGAGCCCGAGACGGCGATCGTCCACGGGATGCGCACAGGAACCAAGGTGTTCGCTGGCAGCGTCGGCGAGCTTGCCTGGAAGTACGTCGTGGTCGTGGCGGTGTTGCCACCGGGCACGCGGCACACGGTGGACAAGCAGGTCGAGTACGACGGGCAGTCGCCATCGTTCTCGCAGTTCGCGGCCGCCGGAAATTGGATGGACCTCTGGAGGTAGAGGAAGGTGAACGGGCCGTTTGGCTGGAACTCCGCGCCGCGCCGCGCGAAGAGCGTGGCGACGCCCGCGACGCATTCGAAATTCCACGACGAGCCCGCCGGCGTGTTGCCCGTCGACGCACAGTCCAATGCGCTCACCTGCTCGTCCATGACCAGGAGCTCGCTACACAAGAGCGGCACATTCTCTCCCGCGGGCAGATTGCAGCGGAAGTCGAGCGGCGGCACCTGCGCGGCGCCCGGTGCGGCGGACGCGAGCGCCACGCCCAGGATGGTGATGAGTCCGAGGTGGGAATGCATGCGCATTGGTCGTGCATACGGCCAGAGCCAACGCCTGCCAATGGGAGCGAACGACGGCCGGCGCGCTGGCCGTTGCCGCCGGCGCCGATACCGGAGCACCGCGGGCAGGGCGACGCTTTCGGACTCGCGCTCACGGGCGCTGGCCCTCGCCGGTGTGCCGAGAACTTGCCCACGCAGGATCGCGGCCCGAGACTCACCCCGTGGAGACCCTCGGCGTCTTCTGGAACGAGCACTTCACGCCGCCCTTGTCGTGGGCGGGCGCGGGCGCCGCCGCCATCCTCGTGGTGGGGCTGCTCGAGCTGGTCTATCGCGTCGTGTTCCGTTGGCTGCGGCGCATGGTGGCCCGCACCCAGACCCACCTCGACGACGTGCTCCTGCGCCGCATGCGCTTGCCCGCGCAGGTGCTGGTGGTGTTGGTGGGCGGCAACGTGCTGTTCCGCCTGCGCGGCGTGGAGCACGCGGCGCTGTCGCAGTTGGTCACTGTCGTCGAGCTCTTGCTGGTGGCCTACCTGGTGATCGAGGCCTGCGAGACCGCGCTGGTCGACTATTGGCTCGGCGAGCGCAAGCAGGTGCGCGTGCCGCCGGTAGTGCGCGGGCTTGGGCTCATCGTGTTCTACACGGTGGCGGTCCTGAGCGTCATCGGCACGGTGACGGGCATCAACCTGGCGCCCATCCTGGCTACGTCGACGGTGCTGACGGTGGTCTTGGGCCTGGCGCTGCAAGACACGCTCGGCAATTTGTTCTCGGGGCTGGCGCTCTCGCTCGAGCGACCCTGCGCGGTGGGCGATTGGATCCTCGTCGACGGCATCGAGGGCAAGATTGTCGACATGGGCTGGCGCGGCGTGCAGATCGAGACCTTCTCCTTCGACGTCGTCACCATCCCGAACGTGGTGCTGGCCAAGTCGCGCGTGCAGAACTACTCGCGCCCCACGGCGGTGACTGCGCGCAGCTGTGACGTGCTGGCGGCCCCCGACGCAGCGCCCTACGTGGTGGAGACGGCGGCGCGCGCGGCCTGTGGCCGGCTCGAGGGCGTGCGCCAAGATCCGGCGCCGCGCGTGTGGTTGGTGCAGATGACGCCCTATGGCCAGCACTGGACCATCAAGGTGTGGCTCGACGACTTCGCGCAGCACGACGAGGCCGAGAGCCGCGTGCGCCGCGCGTTCCTCGAGGAGGCGCGCACCTTGGGTATCGCGGCGGGCGGGGCGCCCACGGCGGTGGCGGTGCCGGAGGCGCCGGGGTGATTGGGTGCCGCGGCAGGGCGAGACGGGCCGCCTGCGC
Organism: Deltaproteobacteria bacterium; assembly: GCA_020850995.1. GTDB lineage: Bacteria > Myxococcota > UBA727 > UBA727 > VGSZ01 > JACOUT01. The sequence goes on along the minus strand of JADZDP010000125.1, from coordinate 3,097 downwards.
GGCCGCATTGATCCGCGTCGATGGTCTGCTGGCTCGCACGCGCAGATGAGCGACCCCCGCGCAGCTCAGCCCGACGCGCGCGCCTCGTACAACCAGTCCACCTCGCCATAGAAGTCCGCTTCACCCAAGCAGCGCATGCCGAGCTTCTCGGCGACGCGGATCGACGGCGCGTTGCCCTTGGCGATGAAGGCGATGACGCGGTCGACGCCATAGTTGCGGAACGCGTGCTCGAGCGCGGCGCGCCCCGCCTCGGGGGCGTAACCCTTTCCCCAGTGTGCTTGGTGGATCATCCAGCCCATCTCGAGGTCGGGGCGCGACTCGCGGCGGAACACGCCGACGGTGCCGACGGGCTCGCCGCCCTCGGCCTCGATGGTCCACCAGCCCATGCCCTGCACCACCCAGCCGCCGGCGCCGAGCAAGAAGCGCCGGAACGACTCGCGCCGGTCGACGGCGCCACCCATGAACTGGCGCGCGGCCGGATCGACGTCGTTGTGCGCGGCGGCCTCGAAGTCGGCGAGGCGCGGCTCGCGCAAGAGCAGACGTGCGCTGCGCACGCGCGGGATGGTGACGAGGGCGGGCGGCGGGGACGAGGACATGGCGCAGGCTACCCGGTCTCCCCCGCGAACGGCGGGCGACCGCAGGGCGCCAGCTTTGCTGCGCTCGCGCTCGACGAGCAGCCGCCAACGTAGACCCCGGACCGAATGGCGTGGTGAGGGTCGCCGGGACTGCGGACCCTGCCTCGTGCTATCAGCACCCGCGCCGGGCTCGGCGACGTGGGGGAGGCATCATGTTGGCGTCGTTGCTCGAGCGCGTCCGCGCCATCGACCCGCGCATCTACCAGATGACGGTGCAGGCCACGCTTTTGACGCACGGCATGCTGTTCCTCGACTTCGACCTCGGGCTCGCGCAGGTCGCCGTCACCATCGGCACCGCGTTGATGACACAGTGGATCGCGTGCCGCGTGGTGCGCGTACCCTTCGAGCTGTACAGCGCCGCCAACACCAGCTTGTCGCTGTGCCTGATCTTGCGCACGAACTTCCTGTGGTGCGCGGCGCTCGCCGCCCTGCTGGCCATCGGCAGCAAGTTCGTCATTCGGTACCGGGGCAAGCACGTCTTCAACCCCTCGCCCTTCGCCCTGGTCGCCCTGCTGGCCGTCGGCGCGCCCATCTGGGTGTCGCCGGGGCAGTGGGGCAACGCCGCGCTCACGGCCTTCCTCATCGCCTCGGCCGGCTCCTTCGTGGTGACGCGATCGTTGCGCGCCGACATCGCCTTCGGCTTCTTGGCCTTCTGGGCCTGCGCGCTGTTCGGGCGCGCGCTCTACCTCGGCGATCCGCTCAGCATCCCCATCCATCAGCTCGAGAGCGGCATGTTGATCCTGTTCTCGTTCGCCATGATGACCGACCCGAAGACCACCCCCGACTCGCGCATCGGGCGCCTGATCTTCGCCGCCTTGGTCGCGCTCGGCGGCTACTGGATCCAGTTCGTGCTCTATCGGACCAACGGCCTCTTGTGGTCGTTGTGCGCCGTGTCGCTCGCCGTGCCAATCATCGATCGCCTGATGCCAGGCGTGCGCTTTGCCTGGGCGCACACCATTCGCCGACCCGAACCCGTACCCGCGGAGTAGCCATGAGACACCTCCACCTGCTGATGCTCACCGTTCTGGCGGCGCCCTCGGCCCATGCCTTCTGCGGCTTCTACGTCGCCAAGGCCGACGCCAAGCTCTTCAACCAGGCGAGCCAGGTGGTGCTGGTGCGCGACGAGGACAAGATCGTCCTGACCATGGCGAGCGACTATCAGGGCAAGGTCAAGGACTTCGCCATGGTGGTGCCGGTGCCCTCGCGCCTCGAGCGCGAGCAGATCCACATCGGCGACATGAAGCACGTCGATCACCTCGACACCTTCACGGTGCCGCGGCTGGTGGAGTACCACGACGAAAACCCCTGCGACCGCCACCGCTACCGGGAAGAGAGCAAGATGATGCCGATGGCGGCGGCGGCGGACTCCGCCGCGCCCATGAAGAAGAGCGCCAAGAGCCTCGGGGTCACCATCGAGGCGAGCTACACCGTTGGCGAGTACGACATCCTCATCTTGAGCGCCAAGCAGTCGACCGGGCTCATCACCTGGCTCAACCAAGAGGGCTACAAGATCCCCAACGGCGCCGAGCCGGTGGTCCAGAGCTATCTCAAGCAAGACATGAAGTGGTTCGTCGCCAAGGTGAACCTGGCGGAGCACGACAAGCTCGGCGGCGGCAAGCTGCGCCCCATCCAGGTGGCCTACGAGTCGCCCAAGTTCATGCTGCCCATCCGGCTCGGCACGGTGAACGCCAACGGCCCCCAGGACCTCATCGCCTACGTCATCACCAAGGATGGCCGCGTGGAGACCACCAACTACCGCACCGTGCGCTTGCCCTCCGACGTCAACGTGCCGGAGTACACCAAGGACGTGTTCGGCGAATTCTACAAGGCGATGTTCCAGCGCACCGTCGACAAGAACGATGGCCGCGCCGCCATCCTCGAGTACGCCTGGGACATGAGCTGGTGCGATCCGTGCGCCGCGGACCCCCTCACCACCGAGGAGCTCAAGGCCCTCGGCGTCTTCTGGATCGGCAAGGGCGACGGCTACCACGGCTACGGCGGTCAGAACGCCTTCGTGACGCGCCTGCACGTGCGCTACGACCGCGCGCACTTCCCCGAAGACCTCGTGTTCCAGCAGACCAAGGACAAATCCAACTTCCAGGGGCGCTACGTCATGCAGCACCCCTTCAAGGGCGAGATGAGCTGCGACGAAGCGGGCCCCTACCTGGAGGGCGTGTGGAAGCGCCAGCAGGAAGAGGCAAAGACCATGGTGGAGCTCACCGGCTGGAAGCTCGACGACGTGAAGAAGCGCATGGGCCTGACGGACACGCCGCCGCAGAAGGGCAAGAAGAAGTGGTACGAGGGGATCTGGAAGTAAGGGCCCGCGAATGGACAAGTCGATCGGTGATCGCGAGCGAGGCGCGTCGATGGCAAGGAGCCCCGCAGGGCCGTGGCTGTCGCCACGGACCGAGGACGCGACGCCGCCAGCGACGATGGATCGCTCGCGAGGACGACTGAGTTGT
>JADZDP010000124.1 GCA_020850995.1 Deltaproteobacteria bacterium | reverse complement strand
CGAGGCGCGTCGATGGCAAGGAGCCCCGCAGGGCCGTGGCCGTCGCCACGGACCGAGGACGCGACGCCGCCAGCGACGATGGATCGCTCGCGAGGACGACTGAGTTGTCCATTCGCGGGCCCTAACCAGCCGCTGTACACTGCCGCGGTGCTACAGCGACGCGCTCTCCTGTTCGTGGTGGCCGGCGCGCTCCTGGTGAGCGCGTCGGCCGTCGCCGCGCCGAGCGAGCCCGCGGTGTTCCCCTGGTTGGCCGCGCCCCACACGGGCGACCTGCTCGAAGGTCGCTTCGCGCCGCCCGAGGGCTTCGCGCGTGTCCCCGTGGCGGCCGGCAGCTTCGGCGCCTTCTTGCGGCGACTGCCCCTGCGCCCCACCGACGAGCCCGTGCGCGCCTTCGACGGACGCGCGCTCGCGACCCCTCACGTCGCCGTGGTGGCGCTCGACGTGGGCGCGCGCGACCTGCAGCAGTGCGCCGACAGCGCCTTGCGCCTGCGCGCCGAGCACCTGTGGGCGCGCGGCGAGCAGCGGCGCGCGGCCTTCCACGCCACCAGCGGCGACCTCTTGCCCTTCGCGCGCTACGCGGGCGGCGAGCAGATCGCGGTCACGGGCAACAAGGTGCGCTGGCGCGCCGCCGACCGCGGTGCCGCCGTCGGCGAGGACAATCGGGCCGCGTTGTCGCGCTGGCTCGACGACGTGTTCATGTACGCGGGCTCCATGTCGCTGGCCAAGGACACCGCGGCGGTGACGGGCGAGGTGGCGCCCGGCGATCTCTTCGTGCAGGGCGGCTCGCCGGGCCACGTGCTGGTGGTGCTCGACGTGGCCGCGCGAGGCGCCGAGCGACGCTTGCTGATTGGCGAGGGCTTCATGCCCGCGCAGAGCTTCCACGTGGTGCCCGCGCCCGAGGGCGGCGCGTGGATCACGCCGGCGCCCGACGGCTCCCTCAAGGTGCCCACCTGGCCTGCGCCCTTCCCGCGCTCGTCGCTGCGGCGCTTCGCGGAGCCCTAATGGTGCACGACGCCTGGGACCCCGCGCAGTACCAGCGCTTCCGCGCCGAGCGCGAGCAGCCCTTCTTCGATCTGCTGGCGCTGGTGGAGCGCAAGCCCGCCATGCGCGTGCTCGACCTCGGCTGCGGCACCGGCGCGCTCACCGCCGAGGCGCACCGCGCGCTCGGCGCCGCGCGCACGCTGGGCGTCGATCGCTCGGCGGCCATGCTGGCGGGTGCCCCCGTCGTAGAGGGGCTGACGTTCCTCCAGCAGAGCATCGAGGACGTGGTGGTGGCACCGGAGCATGTGGGCGCCTTCGACCTGGTGCTGGCGAACGCGTCCATGCAGTGGGTCGACGACCACGCGGCGCTGCTGCCGCGCCTGTGGTCGCTCGTGGCGCCGGGCGGACAGCTCGCCGTGCAGATGCCGGCGAATCACGGACACCCGAGCCACACGCTCGCCGCGCGCCTGGCGCGCGACCACGAGCTCACCGCCGCGCTCGGGACCCTGCGCGCGGTGCCCGTGCTCACCCCCGAGCGCTACGCCGAGCTCCTGTTCGCGCTGCGGCCCGCGCGACAACGCGTGCGCCTCGAGGTGTATGCGCACGCGCTGCCGGGGCGCGAGGCCGTGCTCGAGTGGGTGAAGGGCACGCTGCTCACCTGGTACCAAGAGCGCCTGTCGCCTGCGTTGTTCGCGCGCTTCCTCGAGCGCTACCGCGAGGAGCTGCTGGCCGCGCTGCCCGACGAGCGGCCCTACCTCTACACCTTCCCGCGCGTCTTCGTGTGGGCCGAGCGCCACGCGGCGCCATGACGCTCACGCAGCTCATCGTGAGTGCGCTGGTGGTGGCGCTGAGCGCGCTCGCCTCGGGGCACGCGCTGGTGTTCAAGCGCGACCCGCGCTCGGCCATCGCGTGGGTGGTGTTCATCTGGCTTCTGCCCACCGTGGGGCCGCTCGCCTACCTGCTCTTGGGCATCAACCGGCTGCGGCGCCGCGCGCTCGCACTGCGCGCGCACGACGCTGCGCATGCAGCGCTGCCGGCGGCCGGCGGCGACGTGCCGACCTCGCTCGCCACCGTTCTTGGTGACGACGCGCACCTGGTGGCGCTGGCGCGCGCCACCGCGCGCCTCACCGACGCGCCGCTTGCCGCCAACAACCGCGTGACGCCGCTGCACAACGGCGACGCGACCTACCCGGCCATGCTCGGCGCCATCGATGGCGCCACCAGCAGCGTGCTCTTGTGCAGCTACATCTTCGACAACGACGAGGTGGGGCGCGCGTTCGTCGATGCGCTGGCGCGCGCTGTGGCGCGCGGCGTGGCCGTGCGCGTGTTGGTCGACGACGTGGGCCGGCGCTACTCGTGGCCCAGCATCCTGCGGCCGCTGCGCGCGCGCGGCGTGCGCACGGCGGCCTTCTTGCCCACGTTCGCGCCGCTGCGGGCGCCGCTCGCCAACCTGCGCAACCACCGCAAGATCTGCGTGGTCGACGGGCGCATCGCCTTCACCGGCGGGCTCAACATCAGGGACGAGCACGTGCTGGGGCGCGCGCAGCCCGACGCGACGGCCGATCTGCACGTGCAGGTCGAGGGGCCGCTGGTCCGCGAGCTCTTCGCCGTGGCGGCCGACGACTGGCGCTTCACCACCGGCGAGCTGCTCGAGGGGCCGGCGTGGCAGCTTGGCAGCGATGCGCGCGGCGCGGTGTGGGCGCGCGTGCTGGCCGACGGCCCCGAGAGCCGGCACGATCCCATTCGCTGGACGCTGTTGGCGGCGCTGGCCGTGGCGCGGCGCTCGGTGCGCATCGCCACGCCCTACTTCGTACCCGACCAGGGGCTCATCACCGCGCTCGGCGCCGCCGCCCTCCGCGGCGTCGACGTCGACGTGCTGCTGCCCGCGCGCGGCAACATCCGGCTCGCACAGTGGGCGCAGCAGGCGCTCTTGTGGCAGACGCTCGAGCACGGCTGTCGCGTGTACCAGCAGCCGGCGCCCTTCGATCACACCAAGCTCATGGTGGTCGACGACGCGTGGTCGCTCGTGGGCTCGGCCAACTGGGACGCACGCAGCCTGCGGCTCAACTTCGAGGTCGACGTGGAGTGCTACGACCGCGCGCTGGCCGCCACCTTGGCGCGCGACTTCGACGACAAGCGCGCGCGCAGCCGGTCCGTGACCTTGGCCGAGGTGGACGCCCGCGCGCTGCCGGTGAAGCTGCGTGACGGCGCCGCGCGCCTGTTCGCCCCGTACCTGTGAGCGCGCACCGGGGCACCCGCGCGGTGTGACGCGAGTCCCCTTCCCGCCGAGCGTGCGAGATCCCTAGGATGCGGCGTGGCCCTCGAGGACGAGCTGCAAACGCTGATCGAGCAGCGGCGCGAGATCGACCGCGCCCTGCTCGAGCGGCATGCCTCGGAGATGGCGGTGCTGTTCACCGACATCGTGGGCTCCACCGCTTTTTTCGAGCAGCGCGGCGACATCGAGGGCTTCGCGCTCGTTCGGCGCCACAACGAGCTCTTGTTCCCCGTGGTCAAGCACTGCGGTGGGCGCGTGGTCAAGACCATCGGCGACTCGATCATGGCCGTGTTCCCCACCGCCATCGACGGGCTGCGCTGCGCCGTGGCCATGCAGGAGACCTTGGCCAAGGAGACCGGCACCGCCGCCGTCGAGCGCATCAAGGTGCGCATCGGCGTGCATTGGGGGCGCGTGCTCAAAGACGGCGACGACGTGTTCGGCGACACCGTCAACACCGCCGCCCGCATCAACGGCGCCGCCGATGGTGACGAGGTGCTGACCTCGCGTGCGCTGGTGGACGCGCTTGCGTCCGGGCACGGCTTCGTCACCGCGCCGCGGCGCGCGCTGGCGGCCAAGGGCAAGAGCGCGCCCGTCGACGTTGTGGCGGTGGCGTGGAGCGCCGCGCAGCGCGAGGACGCGCTGGCGCGCTCGCCGGCGGCGCGCGAGGCGTTGGTGCTCGAGATCGTGCGGGGAGCGGGCGGCCTGCGCGTTTCCGCCAGCGACCCCGGCGACCCGGGCACCGTGCGCGCGTACACCGACGTGCCCTTGAGCGAGGGCGACATCGAGCGCCTGGTGGAGCCCTTCGCCACGCTGGCGCACGACGGTGGCCAGCCCGCCTACGCGCCTGCCCTCGTCGAGAAGGGCCAGCAGCTGTTCGCGCGCGCGCTGCCGCCCGCGGTGCAGGAGCGGCTGCGCGTCACCGCGCGCCGCACCTTGCGCCTCGACGTGGAGGACACGCTCGTGCACGCGCCCTGGGAGCTGTTGCACGACGGTAGCGAGTTCTTGGGCTGCCGCTTCTCCGTGGGGCGCGTGGTGTCGGCGCGCGCCGGGGACACGCTGACCACCCGCGTGGCCGACTCCGACGCGCTGGTGGTGGTGGCCAACCCCTCGGGCGACCTGCCCCACGCCGACGAGGAGGGCCGCGTCATCGAGCGCTTGTTCTCGCAAGCGGCACCCGGGCGCGTGGTGCACAAGAGCGGTGCCCTGTCGCGCCGTGAGCTGCTCGAGCTGGTCGGGCGCGCGCGCGTGCTGCACCTGGCCGGCCACGTGAAGAAGGGCGGCGACGGCAACCCCGCCGGCATCGTGGTGGCCGACGGCGTGGTCTCTGCCGACGACGTGCGCGGCGCACTCGCGCAGGGCGCGCCCGCGCTGGTGTTCGCCAACGGCTGCCACGCCTCCACCTCGGGGCGCTGGCAAGACGCGGGCGCGTCGTCGCTGGCGCAGGCGCTCTTGCTGGCCGGCGTGCGCCACACGCTGGCGCCGCTCTGGGGCGTGCCCGACGCCGACGCGCTGGCCTTCGCGCTGCGCTTCTACGAGGGCGCGCTCGGCGGGTTGCCGCTCGGCGAGTGCGCGCGGCGCGCGCGCAAGGCGCTGCAGCTCACGCACAGGGCGCCCTTGTCCTTCGCCGGCTACGTGCTCTACGGCGATCCGCGCGCCAGCTTCCCGCTCGACGACGCGCGCGTCACCCAGGCGGGGCGCACGCGCTCGGGTGACTTCCCGCCGGTGACGGCGCCGATCGGCCGCGGCACGGGCAGCGTCGGCGTCGGCACCGTCGGTACCAGCACTGCCGGCACCAGCACCGCCGAGACCGCGCCCACCGCGCGCCTGTCGCGCGCCGTGCCGCCAAGCTCACCATCGCTGCCCGCGCCGCCCGCGAGCGGACGCTCGTCGCTGGTCTTGGGCGCGCTCGGCGGCGTGCTCGCGGGGGTGCTCGCCATCGCGCTGGCGGGCTGGTGGCTCGGCCGCGACCACGACGCAGCGACGAGCGGCGGCGCCGCGGCGACCAGCGCCGCGGCCGTGGTGGTCGCGCCCGCCACGCCCAGCGCGCCCGCGCCGCCCACCGCGCCCGCGCAGCCGCACGTGGGGCCGGTGCGCGTCAGCGTCATGCCCTTCCAGGCGACCGGCGCACCCGACGCCACGCTCGACTACCTCAAGCTCGGGCTGCCCGAGGTGATCGTGACCGCGCTCGTGGAGGCCGGTGCTGGCGGCGTGCAGATCGTGGAGCGCGGGCAGATCGAGGTCGACATCGGCGAGCTCGACTTCCAGCAGTCGAAGTACATCGACGCTGCCACGCGCGCGCAGCTCGGCAAGATCGCGGGCTGCGAGGTGGCGGTGCTCGGCGCCTACCAGGCCGCTGGTTCGGCGCTACGCTTCACCGCCCGCTTCGTCGACGTCGAGACCGGCGAGGTGCTGGTTGCGGCCAAGAGCGACGGTGCAACGAGTGAGGTGTTCGCGCTGCAAGATCGCTTGGCGCTCGAGGTCAAGCGCGCGCTCGCCGACGTGCGCACCAGGATGCGTCCGTGAGCGGGGCGCGCATGCTCGCCCTGCTCTGGTGTCTGCTCGGCGCCACCGCTGCGCGCGCCGAGCTTCCGTCGAGCGCCGCCTTGGCGGTGATGCCCTTCCAGAATCTCAACCAAGACGCGTCGCTCGACTGGCTGCGGCGCGGCATCGCCGAGACCATGGTGGCTGACCTGAGGGACGCAAGGCGTGCGGTGGTGGAGCGCGATCAGCTCGACCGCGCGCTGGCCGAGATCGCGCTGCAGGGAGGCAAGCTCAGCGACGAGAGCCGTGCCGCGCGCGCCGGGCGCCTGGTGGGCGCCACCGCCGTCGTCGTGGGTGGCTATCAACGCGCCGGCCAGGAGCTGCGCATCACCGCGCGCTTGGTCGCGGTGGAGACCGGCGTGGTGGAGCAGACCGCCAAGGTGACGGGGCCGCTCGAGCGCGTGTTCACGCTGCAAGACCAGGTGGTAGCGCAGCTCTTGAAGCTACCCGCGGCCAAGGCGCGCCCGAAGCCCAAAGAGCCGAAGAAGACGCTGCAAGCCTACGAGGCCTACGCCAAGAGCCTGCAGACCGCCTCCGACGCCGACAAGCTCGACGAGCTGCGGCGCGCGCTCGACCTCGACCCCGACTTTCATTACGCGCTCGTCGACCTGCGCGCGCTCGAGTCGCGCCTCAACCGGCTGCTCAAGAAGAGCAACCAGGTCATCGACGAGCGCACGCAAGCGCTGTTGGCCACCTTCGACGACGAGGCGGCCACGCCCTACGACCGCCACCTGGCGGGCATCCAGGCCATGACGGCGCTCATGACGCAGTTTCGCTACCAGGCGTTGCTCGACGTCGCCGCGCGCATCGAGAACACCAAGCTGCCGGACATGCCGGCGAGCACACCCGGCATGAAGATCGACGCGCGCGAGTTCGCCGGCTTCGCGGTGTTTCAGTCGCTCAGCGCGCTCAAGCGCGGCGACCTGGCGCTGCAAGTGGGCGAGCGCTACCTGCAGCGCTACCCCGGCGGCGCCTACACCAACGGCGTCGATCTGCAGATGCGCGCGGCCATCGATCAGCGCCACCGCCACGACGAGAGCGTCAAGCGCGCGGCCACCGAGCTCGAGGAGCTCGCCTTCGAGGAGCGCGAGCGCGAGCGCAGCGGCAAGCTGTCGGCCCAGCTGGCGCGCAGCTACGCGTTCCGGCGCTGCTCGATCTTGAGCTCGGGCGAGCGCTGGGCCGAGGCGGTCGACGCATGCCGCCAGTTCATCACCGCCTACCGCGACGCCGATGACGGCGACGACCTGGTCAAGCTGGCCTGGATGCTGGTGGGGCGCTCCTTGGCCGAGCAGGGGCGCTTCGACGAGGCCAACGACGAGGCGCTGCGCCTGCTCGACGCCCACGCCGGCTGGGCGCGCGAGCACAGCGTCGAGATGATCCGGCGCACGTGGCCGCAGCCCTGAGGGTGGGGCGCCACCGATCGGTAGTGAGAAATGTCGCAGCGGAGCCCCGCATCGGGTGATACTCAGCGCCGTCCTCGAGGGTCTCATGCGATCTGCCTGCTTGATCTTGACTTTCGTCGTCGCGGCGCAGCCCGTGCTGGCGCAGAACGCGCGATCGCTGCGCGCCGCCGCCGAGCGCGCGCTCAACAAGGAGCGCTGGTGCGACGCCGCGTTCTTGTACTCCAAGCTCGACGACCAAGAGCCCGGTGGTGACGCGCTCGCGTCGGCCGGCGAGGCGGCCGAGCGCGCCAACGATCGCCCGCGCGCCGTGGCCTTCTACAAGAGCTTCATCGCCAAGACGCCGCGCCACCCGCGCGTGCGCGCCGTCGAGCGCTCCATCACCGCGCTCGAGAAGATGATCGGCTCGAGCGGCAACGGGCAAGCGTGCGGCGCCGCGCCGCCGTCGGAGTGCGGCAACGGCCTGGTGGAGGGATCCGAGGCCTGCGACGACGGCAACACCGCCGACGGCGACAAGTGCTCGCGCACCTGCGGCGGCGGCGGCTACACCGCCGGGCCCACGCCCTTGCCCGTAACCACACCGGTGCCCGTGGCCGTGCCGCTGCCGGCGCCGCCGCCGCCCCCGCCCGTGGTGGTGGCGCCGCCGCCCCCGCCGCCCCCGCCCCCGCCGAAACCAGCGCCGACGCCCGCGCCGACGCCGACGCCCGCGCCGACGCCGGTCCCTGGCGATGGCGAGCTGTGCACGCTCATCAAGCCGGTCAAGGTGTTCGTGAAGGGCGAGTGGAAGACGCTCGACTTCGGCTCCACCGTCACCATCAAGTCCAAAGGATCCGAATTCACCAAGGTTGAAACCTCGAGCGGCGAGGCCAAGATCGCGTCGGCATCGCTCGAGGGGGCCTGCGCCAAGGAGGGCGACGCCCCCAAGCCCGAGAGCGCTCCCTCGTCGAGCCCGCCGCCAAGCTCGGCGCCAGCGCCTATCGCCTTCGAGGAGCCCGACGAGAGCGCGCCCGCCGACAGCAGCGACACGCCCGCGCCTACCCCCGAGGGAGATGCGGAGCGTGCGGCCGAGCCCGAGGCCAGCGACCAGGACAAGCGCATCGAGCCCTTGTCCGACGAGCGCAAGCCCGCCGCCGAGGTGCCCGAGGTGGTGGAGGAGGGCGGCGGCGGCGTGGGCGGCTGGGTCACGGCCGGCGTGGGCGCGGCCATGCTGGCGGGCGGTGCCACCGTCGCCGTGGTTGGCGTGCTGCCCTTCTTCGAGCACCGGGCGGCGTGTGGCGCAAGCCCGGTGTCGGCCAGCGGCTGCCCGGCCTTGGACGCGCTGCGCAACGACTACACCGGCGCCGACGACGACGAGGAGCGCGCCGACGTGGCTGCTGAGGCGAAGGACATGAAGCGGGGGATCGACATCGCGGCGGAGAAGTGGGACGGCCAAGGCCGTTGGATGGTGCTCGGCGGTGCCATCGGCGCAGGGGTGGGGCTCATCGTCACCGTCGTGGGCGGCATCGTCGCGGTGGCCAGCGGTGGCGGCGACGAGGAGGTGGAGTGATGCGCGCCCGGTACTGGCTCCTCGCTATCTTCCTCACCGTCCCCGTCGGCGCGTGTCCGCTCCAGACGGTCGCCGGCCAACTCGGCGACAAGTGCACCGACTCGGGCGACTGCGGGAGCGACGACTCGCTCGCCTGCGTGTCGGAAGACAAGGACGACACCTTCGCCGGCGACGTGTGCATGCCGGCCCCCGACGGGTGGATTTGCCCGGGGAAGTACTACAAAGACATCGACCACATGTGCGACTGCGGCTGCGGCATCATCGACGTCGACTGCGCCGGTGACCTGAGCGCGGCGGCCTGCGATCAGAACAACTGCGAGAACGGAGCCGATCCGCTGCCGACCCGCAACACCGACTGCGGGTGATCCGCTGCCTACGCGCGCTTGCGCACCGTGCGCTGCTCGATGACGTTCTTGAACGCGCTCCCCTGGAAGATGCGCGTGACGAACAGGCCCGGCAGGTGCACGTCGTCGGGATCGATGGCGCCCTGGTCCACGATCTCCTCCGCCTCGACGATGGTGGTGCGCGCCGCCATGGCCATCAACGGCGAGAAGTTCTTGCTGGTGCGATAGAAGCGCAGGTTGCCGAAGGTGTCGGCCGTCTTGGCGCGGATGCAGGCGAAGTCGGCCGTGAGCCCGGTCTCGAGGATCATGCGCCGCGCCACCGGCACGCCGTCGGGGCCCGGCACCGTGAAGGTGCGCTCGTCTTTGCCCTCGGCAATGAGGGTGCCCACCGCCGTGGGGGTGTAGAAGCCGCCGATGCCCGCGCCGCCCGCGCGGATGCGCTCGGCGAAGGTGCCTTGGGGCGAGAGCTCTACCTCGATCTCGCCCTTGAGCATCAGCTCCTCGAGGTCGGGGTTGCCGCCCACGAAGGAGCCGATGAACTTCTGCACCTGGCGCTGCTGCAAGAGGATGGCCAGGCCCTGGCGCTGGTTGCCGCAGTTGTTCGAGATGATGGTGAGCTTGTGCTTACCGCTCTTGGCCACGGCGGCGATGCAGCCCTCGGCGTTGCCCGACAAGCCGAAGCCGCCGAACATCAAGCGCGAGCCGTCCTCTAGGTCGGCGAGGGCGGCTTCGGCGGAGGGGTAGATCTTGGAGCGAGCGGCCATGGCTTCCCGCTACCATCACCAGGTGCGCGGCAAAAGCTCGTGCGTGGCAGTGGTGCTCGCAGCCTCCGTAGTGGCAGCGCCTGCAGCGGGCGCGCACACCGGCGTGCTCGGCGCGCGCGCACCTTTCTTCGACGACGGCGCGCTTGTCGGCGGCTCCACCACCTGGGGCATCGTGCTCGCGGACGACGCCACCTTCTTCCGCGTCTGTGACGAGGCGCCCGCCATGATGGCCTCGTTCCACCTGCGCGTGGGCGAGCGCGTCCTCGTGGGTGGCGCGCTCGGGCTCGTGAGCACCGACGACAAGGGCTGCAGCTACCAGCCGCGCACTTTGGCGGGCGCCACCGACGCCACCGCCGCCGTGACGGCAGGCGGCAGGGTGTACCTGGCCACCGGGCGACCGGGCTACCCGAACGCCGTCTTCGCCAGCGACGACGAGGGGCTCAACTTTTTGCCCACCGGCCTGTCGGGCACGGCGAGCCCGCTGTGGGAGCTGGTGGCGGCGCCGAACGGCAGCGTGCTGGTGGTCTCTGGTGACGACCTCGACCTCGAGCTGCCGCTGCTCCGCTCATCCATCGACCAGGGCGACTCGTGGAGCACGGGGCCGCTCGATCTCTCACCCTACGCCAGCGTGCGCGCGCTGTGGGTCAACGACGCTGGCGACGAGGTGCTGGTGGCCGCAGTGGAGCACGACGAGACGGCGTGGCTGCTCTCGCTCGACGCGGCGCTGGCGCTGCGCGAGGCGATCCCCGCGCCGCGCGCCCTCACGCACGCGGTGCGCAAGGGCGGCGCGCTGTTCGCGGTAGCCGACACCGCGGCGCTCTTGGCACGACCCTCGGGTGGCGGCGACTTCGCCGCCAGCGCGACCATGCTCAGCTGCCTGTTCCTCGTTGACGACACCTTGTGGGGCTGCGGCGCTACCTTGGGTCCGCTGCGCGGCGTGCACTTCGCCACCTCGAGCGACGGCGTGGGCTGGACGCCCGTGGTGCGCGACCTCGACATCCGCGAGCGCACCTGCGCCGAGGGCTCGCCCGGCCGCGAGCTGTGCGTGCGCTACCAGGACGCGGGCCCGGTCAGCGACGCCGGCGACGACGCCGGCGCGCCTGATGCCGATGCCACCGCCACCGACGGCGGCGCCATGCCCGACGCCGGCGGCAGCGACGCGCCCCCGCCCGCGCCGAGCTGTGGCGGGTGCGCGAGCGGGACCGCGCTATCGCTGCCCGGGGTGCTCGGCTGGATGCTCAGCGCGCGTTGGGTGTGTAGGCGCCGGCGCTGGCGTTCGGCGTCGTCGTCCACTGGTCTTGGAAGAACAGCACGCGCCCGTTGTTGATGCCGGAGTCGCGCGTGGCCACGCCGAGCGGGTAGGCCCACGAGAGGTCCGGAGTCGGCGCCGTGGCGTCGTCGCCGATGTCGCCGTAGACGTCGACCGTCGCGCCGTTGAGCGTGAGCTCGATGGCGTCGTTGCCGTTGAAGTCGACGCTGGCGTGCTGCTGGTTCGCGCTGTGGCCGGAGAACGCGGCGGCGAAGGCGGCGCTGTTCTTGGCGAGCACGAAGGTCGCCCCGGCCGGCACCGTGCCGCTCAGGTTGATGGTGGCGCCGGCTGTGATGTTGCCGTTGAAGTAGATCTTCAGGCGCGCGGGCGCGAAGGCGGCCGCGAGGTCGATGGCTGCCGCGGTGGCGTTGTAGATCTCCACGTACTTCACCGACGCCGAGCGATGCGCCACTTCACTGATGATGAGCCCTGGGCTCGTCGCCGTGAAGTCGGCGTCGAGGGTGAGGTCGAAGGACTCGGTCTGGTAGCCGCTCACGTCGGTGGAGCGCACGCACAGCGTGAGCACCTCGCCGCTGAACACGGGCGTGCTCAGCTCGGAGCACAGGTCGTCGTCGCGGTCGTCGTTGTTGCCGAGCAGGGTCTCATCGGACGCCAGCAGATCCACCTCGGGGTCGGCGTCGACCGGGCAGCTGCCGGCGCCGTCGTCGACGCTCACGTCGAGGGTGCCATCGGAGGGCACGGTGAAGCGGTAGCAGTCGACGTCGGTGATGGGGGAGATGTCGAGCGCCGTGGTGAAGTCGAGCGTCACGGCCGTCGGGTCCGCGAAGCCGCCGGCGTCGCCCTC
The DNA here is from genome assembly GCA_020850995.1 of Deltaproteobacteria bacterium. GTDB lineage: Bacteria > Myxococcota > UBA727 > UBA727 > VGSZ01 > JACOUT01. The sequence goes on along the minus strand of JADZDP010000124.1, from coordinate 39,179 downwards.
GCCCTCGCCCTCGCCCTCGCCCTCACCCTCGCCCTCGCCCTCGCCCTCGCCGCTGTCCGTGAGGTTGATGCGCCCCTCGGTGGCCGGCGTGAGCGCGCCCGGCAGCTCGTCGATGTGGGCGGCCAGCACCTCGGCGCCGAGGGCGCAGGTGGTGCCCTGCCCGTCATTGAGCATGGCGTAGCCGTCGCCGCCCAGGTTGACGAAGTCGGTGGTGGCGAAGGTGTAGCTGCTGCCGGCGACGATGGGCGTGCCGTCGCTCAGCGTCAGCGAGGTGACCCGCGAGCCCACCGGCTGCGCGATGTCGACGTCGAGCTCGATGCCGGAGACCTGCGGGAAGCGACCGTCGGCGTTGGGCAATTGCGAGACGCCGTGCTCGAGGATGCTCTTGAGCTGCGCGCCGGTGACCGTGCGCGTGACCACGAAGTTGCCGAAGGGCAAGACCGAGTAGGCGTCGCCCACCACCAGCTCCGCGTCGGGCAGCGCGCGATCGAGGGCGCCGTTGGCCGGCACATAGGCCGAGGGCAGCTTGTCGCGCAGGCCGCCGCCGTTGCTGAAGCCGATCTGCGAGGGCGTGCCCGTGGTGGGGCAGCGCAAGCGATAGGCGTCGGTCACCAGGTTGCCGATGGGCATCTCGGCCAAGCGCTCGACGTTGTTGCCGCGATCGAAGAGCGCGGTGGTGTCGCCGATCTTGCGATCGAGCTCGGCCGCGAGCTGGTCGCGGAAGGGCTGCATGGCCGTCACGATGTCTGCGCGCGGCGTCACGTCGGCCACGAGCGGCGTGAGGATCTCGGCGTTGGTGCCGACCACCTCGCCGGTGGCCACGCGCACGTCAAGCTGGATGCGCCCATAGGTGCGTCCCTTGCTCTTGTTCTCGAGCACGATGGCGCCGTTGACCACCTCGTTGACCTCGTAGTCGGTGTGGTCGCCCACGATGAGGTCGAAGTCGGTCACAGCGGCCGCGAAGTCCAAGAGCGGCCCCGTGGGCTCGCCGGCGCCGTCGCGGCCGGTGGCGCCCATGTGCACCAAGGCCACCACCACGTCGGCGCCCGCGGCGATCGCAGCGGCGCGCGCGCTGTTGGCCGCCGTGGCCGACGCCGCCACCGTGATGGCGCCCATGCGGCCCGGGAACACCAGCGTGGGCGCGTCGTCGTTGGTGATGCCCACGATGCCCACGGTGACGCCGCTCAGGGTGACGAGGTCAAAGGGCGACGCGACGCCGCTGAGGTTGCCCGTGAGCTGCTCGAGGTTCGATGACACGTAGCTGTACTCGGCCAGGTCGATCATCTCCTGCAGGTGCGTGAGCCCGCGATCGAAGTTGTGGTTGCCGAAGGTGTCCTCGTCGAGGCCCATGAGGTTGAGAGCGAGCACCGCGGGCTCCTCGTCGAAGAAAGACGCGATGGGGGGAGAGCCGCCGAAGCTGTCGCCGGCCGCGAGCACCAAGGTGTTCGGGTTCTGCGCGCGGTGAGCGTCGAAGTAGGCGCCGAGGGCGGCGGCACCGCCGATCTGCTCGTTGGCGCTGGTGGTGGGGTTGCGCACCACCAGGGGATCGATCTGGCCGTGCCAGTCGGAGATGGTCAGCAGCTGCAGCGTAACGATGGCGCCCTCGCCCTCGCCTTCGCCCTCGCCTTCACCTTCGCCCTCGCCTTCACCTTCGCCCTCTTCCCCCTCGCCTTCGCCCTCTTCCCCCTCGCCTTCGCCCTCGCCCTCACCTTCGCCCTCGCCCTCGGCGGGGCCACCGCAGCTACACGACGACAAAGAGAAAGAAGCGAGCAGGGCCGCGGCAGCGGCCGAGAGGGCGAGGCGAAGCATGGGGCTTCCGGTGCTGGTATGTGAAAGTGCGCCCCACACCTACACGGGAGAGGGGCCGCGTGCAAGCCCTTGGCGGATTTCAACATTTTGCTGGAGCTCGCTCAGCGCGCCTCCACCACCAGCGCGTCAGCCTCGGGCCCGGGCAGCCCCACGCAGGCCTTGGCGTCGCGGGCGAACAGATCCATCACCAGGGCGCCGCAGGTGGCGACGTCGTGCGGGTTGGTGGGGTTCTGCTTGAGGCCCACCACGTGGAGCGCGTCGAACACGGCGTCGCGCGTGGCGGGCGCGCCCTGCGCGATCAGCGCCTCCATGGTGGCGTAGCGCTGCAGGGTGGTGCTGCCCGGCAGGATGCGGCAGGTGCCGCTCATCTCGCCATCGACGCAGTGGTTGGTGTGGAAGTAGGGCGCGCGGCCGCCTTCGCGCACGAGCTTCTTCTTGGTGCCCGAGGTCTCGATGCCGAACAGGTCCTGCGCGTCGGCGAGGATGTAGTGGCGGCCCGAGCCGATGGGCGCGGCATCGACGAGCTGCCGCATGGCGCGCGCGCTCGGTTGGCGCAGCAGCTTTCGCACCATGGCGGGCCACACCACGCCCACGGTGGCGTCGAGCGAGTTCAGGTTGTTGATGGTGAGCGCCGTGCCCCACGAGGTCATCCCGGTCATGCCCAGGCAGCCGGTGATGGAAAAGACGAAGGCGCTGCCGAGCCTGGGCACGCCGGCCGCGTTGGTCGAGGTGGGCGCGGTGCCGTCGGGCAGGCCGGGGATGCGGATCAGGAGCGCATAGGGCTCGGCGGAGCCGTGCATGTCCCAGGTCTGGCCGAGGATGCGGCGCTTGCCGTCGTCGACAAACAGGGCCGTGCAGCCGCCGTGGTCCTTGCCCTCCAGGCGATCGAGGTCGCGCTTGGTGAGGTCGCGCAGGTCGGTGTAGTGGTTGGCGACGACGATGGCCTCGGGTGAGACGCCGGCGCCGCGCGCGATCCCGCAGAGCTCGTCGTAGAGCGCCCGATCGAAGCGCTCGAGCACCGGCAGGTGGTGGCGCGCGAGGGCCAGCACCTTGTCTTTGGTGCCAAGGTCGGTGCGCCCGAGCGTGAGCGCCATGCGGATGTCGGCGATGGCCTTGATGTCGTCCTTGAAGGACTCGCCGTGTTGTTCGCCCCAGCGACGGGGATCGGTGCCATGAAGCTCGAGGACGCGCAGGCTCATGGGTGCGCCATAGCATCCTGCGCACGCGTGCGCGCCTGCCCTCCTGCGCCTACGCCGTGAGCCGCGTGCCGAGCGCGCCGTCGCCCTTGGCCGCCGAGGCGAAGGCGTGGGCAGCGGCGGCGTCGAGGATGGCCACCGCGCCCACGCCGGCGTCGAGCAGGGTGAGCGCCTCTTCCACCTTGGGGATCATGCCGCCGGCGATGACACCCTCGGCGATGAGCGCGCGCGCGCGCGCGGCCGTGAGGGTGCCGATTCGGCTCTTGGCATCACCGAGCGTGGTGAAGACGCCACCCACGCCGGTGACGAGGAGCAAGAGCTCGGCCTCGAGCGTGCGCGCGATCTCCACCGCCACGGTGTCGGCGTTGATGTTGAAGGGCCGCCCCTCGAAGGACGAGACCCCCAGCGTGGCGATCACGGGCACCACGCCGAGGTGCAAGAGCCCGCGCAGCAGCACCTCGTCGACGGCGATGACGTCGCCCACCTCGCCGAAGTCGACGGGCTCGGGGCCGTGGCTCGGCACCACCGTGGGCGGGCGCTTGTCGGCCTCGATGAGCCCGCCCGACGCGCCATGGCAGCCGAAGCCGCGCACGCCGGCCGCGAGCAGCGCGCAAGTGAGCGCCACGTTGACCTCGCCGCATACGGCCTGCGTGACGATGACGAGGTCGTCCTTGGAGGTCACGCGCCGGCCGCCGATCTTGGTGGCCTTCAGCCCGAGCCGCTCTTGCAGCGCCGTGGTCTGCGGGCCACCGCCGTGCAGCACGATCACATCCCAGTCGTCATCGACCAGCTCCTTGATGTTCTGGCCAAGCCCCGAGAGCTGCGCGGCGCTCTGCACCACGTCGCCGCCCACCTTGACCACCGCGAGGCGTCGGCGCTTGCTCATGGCCACAGCCCCGGCACGTCGAGGCCGCGATACTCGTCGCCGCCCGTCATGAGGTTGAAGCTCTGCACCGCCTGGCCGGCGCCGCCCTTGATGAGGTTGTCGATGGCGCTCATGACACAGAGGGTGCGCTTGCCGGTGGCCTCGTCGATGCGCGTCTCCAGGCCGAGCTCGACGCGCGCGGTGCCCGCCACGCTCACCACCTCGGGCACGGCGCCCAAGGGCAGCACGCGCACCAAGCGCTCGCCGGCGAAGCGCGTGGCATAGAGCGCGTGGATGGTCTCGCGCGTGTGGCCCTCGGGCAGGTCGAGCTGCGAGACGGCGAGGATGCCGCGCGACAGGGGCGCCGAGATGGGCACCATGTCGAGGGAGACGCGCTCGGCGCCGGCGGAGGCGAGCGTCTGCAAGATCTCGCTGCGGTGCTGGTGGCTGAGCACCTTGTAGGCCTTCAGGTTGTTGTGGCGGATCGGGTGGTGCGTGCCCTCTTGCGGGTTCTGTCCCGAGCCCGACGACCCCGTCATGGCGACGGTGCGCACGTTCGCGCCCGTGAGCAGCCCCGCCGACGCCAGCGGCACCAGGCCGAGCGCGATGCAGGTGGCGAAGCAGCCGGGCGAGGCCACGTAGCGCGCGCCCTTGATCTGCTCGCGGAACAGCTCGGGCATGCCGTAGACGAAGCTGCCCAGGCGCTCGGGGCAGGGGTGGCCAGGCGCGTAGTCGCGCTCGTAGTCGACGAGGGAGCGCAAGCGGAAGTCGCCCGAGAGATCGATGAGCTTACAGGGCAGCTCGAAGAGCTCCATGGCCACCTTGGCCGTCACCTTGTGCGGCATGCCGAGGAACACCACATCGGCCCCGGCGGCGGCCTCGCGCGGCGGCAGGTCCTGGAGCGTGAGCGTGCTGTAGCCGGCCAGCGTCTTGTGCACCTCGCCCAGGCTCTTGCCGACGTGATCCTTCGACGAGACGCGCAGCACCTGCGCGTCGTCGCGCACGAGCAGGTGGCGCAGAATCTCCGCCGCGCCGTAGCCGGCGCCGCCGATGATCGAGACCTTGGTCTTCGTCGTCATGGCGTTTGGCTAGCAAGCTCGCCGGGCGCCACCAAGGGCCTGCGCGCGCTGCCGTTGACCTGTTCCCGGCGACCGCTATGGTCGCTCCCCGTGACGCGCCCCTTGCGCCTGCTCATCGCGCTGCCTTGCTTGAACGAGGCCGAGACGGTGGCCACCGTCATCGCCAGCCTGCCCAAGAGCTTGCCCGGTGTGGGCAGCGTGTCGGTGCTGGTGGTCGACGACGGCTCCACCGACGACACACGCGCGCGCGCGCTGGCCGCGGGCGCGCAGGTGATCTCGCACGGCTACAACCGCGGCGTGGGCGCGGCCTTCCAGACCATGCTGCGCTACGCGGTGGAGCAAGGCGTCGACCTCATGGCCAACATCGACGCCGACGGGCAGTTCGACGCTGCCGAGATCGCGCTCTTGGTGGCGCCCATCGTGGCCGGCGAGGCCGACTTCGTCACCGGCTCGCGCTTCGTCGACCGCGCGCTCATCCCGCACAACATGCCGGGCGTGAAGCGCTGGGGCAATGAGCGCATGTCGACGCTCATCTCCACCTTGACGCAGAAGAAGTTCCACGACGTCAGCTGCGGCTTTCGCGCCTACAGCCGCGAGGCGCTCTTGCAGCTCAACCTGCACGGGCGCTTCACCTATACGCAAGAGACCTTCCTCGACCTCACGTCGAAGGGCCTGCGCGTCAAAGAGGTGCCCGTCCACGTGAGCTATCACGAGGGCCGCAAGTCGCGCGTGGCCTCGAGCATCCCCAAGTACGCCATGCGCACGGCGTCGATCATCTTGCGCCTGTATCGCGACTACAACCCGCTCAAGTTCTTCTTCGCCCTGGCCGCCGGCTTCTTGCTGGCTGGCCTCGCCTTCATCGCCTTCCTCGGCTGGCACTATGTGAGCACGGGCTTGTTCACCGGCCAGATCTGGGCCGGCTTCGTCGGCGGCGCGCTCTCGTTCGTGGGGCTGATGTTCGGCATCCTCGGGATCGTGGCCGACATGCTCGACCGCGTGCGCGTTAACCAAGAGCGCATCTTGTACGAGCTCAAGCGCCGCTCGCCGCGCGACCAGCATGAGCAGGCCTGAATCGCCGCGCGCGCCGTGGTGGCGACGTGCGCTCTTGCTCGTGGGCTTCGCCAGCGCCGCCTGGGTGCTCACGCGCCTCGACCTCGCCGCCATGATGGATGCGCTCGCGCGCGTGTCGCTGACCTCGATCGTTGCCGCCACCGCTGCCATGTGGCTCAACATGGCGCTCAAGGCCGTGCGCTGGCAGCGCATGTTGCGCCACCGCGGCGCCGATGTGCCCGCCTCGCTCACGGCGCCGGTGTTCTTCGAGGCCATGCTGTGGGGCTCGCTCACCATCGGGCGCGCCGGCGAGCTCTTTCGCGTAACCCCGCTGGTGGATCGTGGCGTGCCGCTGCGCGTGGCGCTGGCGAGCGTGCTGCTCGATCGCGCCCTCGACCTGGGCTTCCTCGTGGTGGTGGGCGCGGCCGCGCTCCTGGCCGCCACCGATCACGCGGCGCTCGCCTGGGCGGTGGGCGGCGCCACGCTGGCGCTCCTCGTGTTCATGGGCGCGCTCGGGCGCCAGCAGCGCATCGACGACGCGCCGCCGCCGGGCCGGGTGCGCTTGGCGCTCGAGGAGACGCGCGCGTTCTTCTACCCGAGCGCCCTGCTCGAGTCGGGGCTGTGGACCGTGGCCTCGTGGGCGGCCAGCTTCTGTATCGTGCTGGTGCTCGGCGCCGACCTGAGCCCCGAGGCAGGCGCGGTGCGCTTGCTCGCGGCGGCCTTCATCGCCAGCCTGTCGACGCTCCTGCCCATCACCTATCAGGGCGTGGGCACGCGCGAGCCCATCTTCGCCGCGGTGTTGGCGGCAGACGGGGTCGACTCGGAGCGCGCCGTGCTGTTGGCGCTCCTGGTGTTCACGCTGAACCTGGTGCCGGTGCTGGCGCTCGGCGCGGCGGCGGGCGTGTGGCGGCGGCGACGTGCGGGTGGGGGATCGGGGTAGCGCGCTCCGAGCGCGCGGCGCGAGAGAAGAAGAAGAAGAAGAAGAAGAACACAAAGACAAGAAGAAGATGGGGCTTGTTGTCTCGCCGTCATGGTGGGATCGCTGCTCTCGCGAGAGCATGCGGCGGTGCCTTCGTGCGACGCTGGCGTGCCCGGTGACGACGTCACTGCGGGATCGAACGGCCCCCCTTCTAGATCTTCCCCCATAGGAATGGGGGAAGCCGTGCCGGGCTCGCTGCTGCGCAGTGGCGAAGGTGGCACGGCCCTCTCCAGTCCTCTGGGGAGGGAGGTAGGGAGGGGTCCGTCGTGTTCTTCCGGATGCTCGGCCGACCCGGCACGCCGATGCTGCAGGAGGCACCGCCGTATGCTCTCGCGAGAGCAGCAATGGTCGACGAAGGCAGGACAACAAGCCCCAGCTTCTTCTCCTTCTTCTTCTTCCACCGCCGCGGCTGCTTGCTCACCTGCGCTCAGGAGATGAGCAAGCGAACGCCCTCGAACGTCCCGCGGCGGTGACCTGACGAACGCGCGCGCAAGGCGCCTACGCGAGCCCGATCTCGCGCACCCGCATGCCACCGTCCGCCGAGCTGCCGGCCAACGCCGCGAACCAGCGCGCGATGGTGGCCGCGTCGCTCGGCGCCCCGTGCACGCCCGCGCCCACGCGCCCCGCCCGCACGTCGTCGACCGCGAAGGTGGCGGGCAAGGACACCAGCGCGCCCATGGCGCTGCGCTCGGTTGTGCCCGCCTCGTCCATCACGCTGGCACGATCGAAGACCACGCTGCCGTCGTGGCGCGTGGCCCGGAGGCCCACGTAGAGCACCACGCGATCGGGCTCGCCCTCGCCGTATTGGTGCGCGCGCCACAGCTCGTCGGCCAGCGTGGCCAGCTCGGCGTCGGAGAGCGCGCCCACCTTGGCGAAGATGTCTTGCCACGCCAAGGACCAGCCGCCCAGGCGCAGCGTGCCGCGCACGAAGGTCTGAAGCGGCCACGCCGCATCGAAGCCGTACTCGCCGACGTAGGGCATGGAGTCGCGGTTCGGGTAGGCCTCGAAGCTCTCGGCGCCGGCAGGCCCCTCGACGGTGAAGCGCTCGATGGCCTCCCACACGCGCGGCACCTCGCGCACCAGGCCCTCCTTGAGCGCGCGCGCCGGCGAGCGCAACGCGCGCAAGACACCGAGCGGCGACCAGGAGAACTTGTAGCGGAAGGCGTTCTCGATCTTGGGGAAGCCGCCGCAGTAGGAACGAAAGCTCAGGCGGTTTGCGGGGTCGTAGCCCTTGCACGCGCGGTACTCGGCCACCAGCTTGTGCGCGAGCATGTGATCGAGGCCGGGGTCGAGGCCGCACTCGTTGATCAAGCACAGGCCCTTCGCCCTGGCCTCGCCGTCGAGAGCGCGCATGGCATCCGAGATGTAGCTGGTGGTGACGAGGTGCGCGCCCGCATCGAGGCACACGCGCGCGATCTCGGGGTGCATGGGCGCGGGCAGCATCGACACCACGATGTCGCCCTTGGCGAGCGCGGCCTTGAGCGCGGGCAGCTCGTAGGCGCGCACCTGGGCGCTCGTCTGCATGCCGGCGATCGCCTGGCGCGCCTTGTCGACGGTGCGGTTCCACAAGGTGAGCGGTTGCCCTTGGGCGGCCAGGCGGCGAATGCCCGGGCCAGAGGAGAGGCCGGCGCCGAGCCAGTGGACGCGTGCGGTGCTGCTCATGCTTCCCTCGTGCTGCGACCCTGAGGTCGAGGTGGTGAGATCGTGCTGCGATCAAAGGCGCGCGAGCGCGTCGCGGTACACCTGCTCGGCGCCGCGCCACACGGGCGAGCCCTGCGCCAGCTCGAGCAGGTGGGGCAAGAGCTGCTCGGCGAAGTCCTCGCTCGACTCGCGCGGCAACAGGCTCGGCAGGTGGTCGATGGCGACGACGTCGAGCGAGGCCACGTCGCCGCGGCCGCCGATGGCGCGCACCGTAGGGTGCTCCATGGTGGTGGTGTCGTCGTAGAGGGGCACGGGGTTGTGGGGCGAGTGCGGATCGCAGCTCACGTCGGCGATGACCGCCAAGCGGCGCGCGAGCCCCGCGTTCACGATCTGCGCGCGCGTGACGAAGGGCTGCAGCGGGCCCTGCACCAACACCGCGTTGACGAAGAGCTCGTGCGCCAAGATGGCGTCGAAGGGCCCGCCGGCGCGCGTCTCTTCCAAGTCCCACGAGGTCACGGGCGCGCCCACGGCCTGCAAGAGCGCCACGGCGCCGCTGCCCGAGCGGCCCTTGGCGCCGAGCACGATGGTCGAGGGCGCGCGACCGGCGCCGAGCGCGGCCTGGCATACGGCGATGAGCTGCGCGCGCCCCGGCCACGGGCGCAGCCCGGCCATGGGCTCGGCGCTGCCGGTGCGCAGGTGCGCGACCGCCAGCACACCCGCAGCGGCGCCCACGTAGCCGGCCCAGTAGCCGAAGGCCGCCACGCGTCGGCCGTCGTCACGCTTGAGGTACTCGAGGTCGAGCAGCGTGCCGCCGCCGTCCTTGAAGCGTCGCAGGAGGTCGCGCCAGCCTTTTTGCTCTTTGAACGCATGGGCGAAGTACACGTGCCGATGCGCCAGCGGCGTGTCCGACGTGGGCAGCTCTTTGATGCCGAGGATGACGGCGTCGTTGGGCGCGCTCGGCCAGGCGCCATTGGGGACCATGGTGGCGCCAGCCGATGCGTACTCGTCGTCTTTGAACACGCGCGTGCTGCTCTGCTCCACGGTGATGCGAACGCCGGCGTCGAGGAGGCGCCGCACGCCGGCGGGCGTGACCGGCGCGCGCTCTTCCCCGGGCTTGCTCTCGGCGCGCAGCCACAGGTGCACGCTCATGCGCGCGCACCGGGCGCGAGCACGCGCGAGGAGGCCTGGTAGCGCACGCCGCGCTCGCCGAGCTCGGCCAGCACCTCGTCGACCAGACCGGGCACGCTGGCGAGCTTCTCGGGGGGCAGTACCCCGTGCGTGCTGATGCGACCGTTGAGGATGCGCCGCGCCATGATGGTGGCCGGGAAGGCCGTGGTGCGCGACATCGAGCGGTAGCCGGTGGCGGGGTCGTAGCGATCGAAGAGATCCCAGCGCAGCAGCACGCGCTCGCCGCCCTTGCTGCCCACGGCCTCCACGCGCATGACGGTGAGGTCGGCCTCGCCCTCGTCGAAGGTCCACTTGGGGAAGAGCAACGCGGCGGTGACGTCGAGCGGCCGCACCTTCGCGCCCTGCACGGTGATGGGCTCCTTGTTGAAGAAGCCGGTCTCGCGCAGCACGCGCATGAGCTCGATGTGGCCCGGGTAGCGCAGCGTGCGCTCGCGCATGTGCGGCACCTTGAGCGTGAACGCCAGGCTGCGCAGGCCGTCGGTGTTGAAGGCCTCGAGGGTGCCCAAGCCTTGGAAGTCCACCAGCTCGGGCTCGGAGAGCGCCTCCTTCACCACCAGCTGGCCGCCCTCGATGACGCGGGAGGGGCGCACGTACTCCTCGATGACGTCGTGGGGGGCGAAGCCCGCCTTGTACTCGTAGGGCCAGCGCCGCTCGGCGGGCAGGCCGCCCACCATGATGTCGATGTGCTCGCAGGGCGCGAGCACGTGTGCCGCGTAGCCGGCCAACAGGTTCGACATGCCGGGCGCCACCCCGCAGTCGACCACGGCGGTGACGCCGCGCTCGCGCGCCAGCGCGTCGTACTGCAGAGCGTCGTCGGCCATGAAGGAGATGTCGACGTAGGGCTTCTTTGCTTCGATGACGGCGCGCAGGGTCTGCAGGCCGATGACCGACGACAAGGCGCCGAGCACGATGTCGGCGTCGGCGACGGCGGCGCTGACCGCGCTCGGGTCGCCGAGGTCGGAGCGCCGCACCGCCACCCCGTGCTTCTCGCGCACGCGCGCCAGCGCCTGTTCGCGCGCGTCGACGACGGTGACGCGGATGCCGGGGTCGCGCGCCAGGTCCATGGCCATGGCGGAGCCGACCATGCCGCCGCCCAAGATCACCGCGTGCTTCGTCATGCGGCGGACGGTAGTCCACCGCGCCTGGAAGGGAAGGCCCGGCCTTGCCTCGCGCGCACCTTTTCCCTCACCATTGGCTGTGGCCGGATCTGGGTGGAAGCTCGACGCGCGGCTCTTCGAGCCCCGCGGCATCGTCGACGCGGGCGACCGTCACACGGCGCGCCTGCTGGCAGGCCTGTCGCTTTGCTTCGTGGTGCTCGGGGCGTGCGCCGTCGTCGCCGAGCTTGCGCTCATCCCGGTCTTTCGTTGGCAGGCGAGCGCGCAGGGCATCGGCATCGGTGGGCTCGCGTTGGCCTACACCTTCGCGCGCGGCCCGCGCTGGCGGGTGGGCGCGGCGCTGCTCGCCGCGGTCCCCATACTCGCGGCCTCGGCGGCGCTGTGGGCCGACCCCGGCGATCTGGTGGCGCCGGCCTTCATGATCCTCGGCGTCGTGTTCGCGGCGTTCTTCCTGCGCCTCGCGCACGCGGCGGCCATGGCGGCCGCGACCTTCGCGCTGCTGCTGGTGCTCATCGCGCTGCACCCCGAGCTGCAAGAGCCTGCGCGCTGCGTGCCCTTGGTGGTGCTGCACCTGATCGCCTCGCCCTGCCTGCTCTGGGCCGCCGCGCACCGCGAGCGCGTGGAGCGCCTCCGGCGTGAGGCCCTCGTCGACGAGGAGCGCGCCCGCGCCGAGCACGAGCGGCTCGAGGTGGTCGGCCGCCTCGCCAGCGGCGTCGCGCACGACTTCAACAACATGCTGTCGGTCATCCGCGTGGACATCGACGTGCTCGTGGAGTCGGCGGCGGCGAGCGACCGCCCGCTCCTCGACGAGATGCGCCAGGTGTGCGATCGCGGCGCCGCGCTCATCCAGACGCTCCTAGCGTTCGCGCGCAAGGCGCCGGTAGAGCCGCAATGGCTCGACCTCCACGAAGCGGTCGGGCACGTCAGCGTGCTGGTGAGCCGCCTGCTCGGCGAGCACATCACGCTGCGCGTGCAGCACACCGCCACGGCGCCGCTCGTGCGCGCGGCGCCTTCGCAGGTCGAGCAGATCGTGATGAACCTGGTGCTCAACGCGCGCGACGCCCTGGAGCAGAAGGGCACCATCACGGTGGCCACCGACGTTGTCGACGGGGGCGCGCGCCTCACGGTCAGCGACACCGGCGTGGGCATGACGCCCGAGACCGCGCGCCGCATGTTCGAGCCCTTCTTCACCACCAAGGCCACCGGCACCGGCCTCGGGCTCGCCACCGTGCACAGCCTCGTCACCCAGCTCGGCGCCACCATCGACGTTCAGTCGGCGCCGGGCGCCGGCACCGTGGTCACCGTGACCTTCCCGACGCCACCCCACCAGGCCGCCGCGCACGCACCCACCGGGTCCGTCGCCGCGCGCAGCGTGCTGGTGGTCGACGACGACGAGCTGGTGCGGCGGCTCATCCAGCGCGTGCTCGAGGCCGACGGGCACATCGTGCGGGTCGCCAGCAGCGGCACCGACGCGCTGCAGGCGCTGGAGGCGCACCGCGACACGACGGTGCTCGTGACCGACGTCTCCATGCCAGGCATGTCGGGCCCGCAGCTCGTTCAGAACGCGCGCGCCTTGGCGCCACAGATCCGGGTGCTCTACGTCTCGGCCATGCCCGACCGTGACCACGCCGTGCGTCACGGCGACGCGGTGTTGGCGAAGCCCTTCGCGCCCCACGCGCTGCGCGCCGCCATCGGCGCGCTGTAGCGCGTCCCTGTCGCCACAGGCGGGTGCGTCCCGCTGGCCACAGGAGCGGACAGCGATGTCCGGCGAGGGCGGGTGTGCGCGATCTCGACCTTGGGCGCGGGCCTTGCTTCTGCGCGGTGGACCAGGAGCGCCGCCGTGACCACCCTCCGCCTCATCGCCATCGGCTTCATCTTCTTTTGCACCGCCATCGCGTGGATGGTGCTCGGCTCCACCGTCACCGCCAGGAGCGGCGAGGCCGACGGCAGCTTGCGCGCCGAGGTGGAGCAATTGTGGGGCGGCGAGCACCTGCAGCGGGCCCCCGTGGCAGCCATGGTGACGCACGACGTCGAGCGGGCCATTCCTCACTACAAGGATGGCAAGCAGGTGGGGACGCACAACGAGCTGGTGCGGCGCGAGCGCGAGCGCCGGCCCATCGCGCTGACGCAGAGCGAGGTGCGCGCCGCCCTCGACCTCCAGCATCGGCGGAAGGGCCTGTTGTGGTTCCCCACCTACGGCGTGGGCTTCGAGGGCCACTACCGCTTCGTCAACGACAGCGCCGAGCGCGGCGACGCCGAGATCGCCTTCGCCTTCCCCTCGGCGCAGGGCGTGTACGACGGCTTCATGTTCCGCGTGGACGGCAAGGAGGCGCCGCCGGTCACCGACCTCTCGCGCGGCGCGCTCTTGCGCGTGGAGCTCGCCCCCGGCCAGCACGTCGACGTCGACGTGGCCTATCGCTCGCGCGGTATCGGCACCTGGAGCTACTGGTTCGGCGACGGCGTCTCGCAGGTGCGCGACTTCTCGCTCACCTTGGCCACCAACGTCGCCGACATCGACTTCCCGAACGGCTCGATGTCGCCCTCGACGCGCGCGGGCAACACGCTCACCTGGGCCTTCGACAACCTCGTCACCGGCCAGCACATCGCCGTGGAGCTGCCGAGCCGCCTCAACCCCGGCCCGGTGGCGGCGCGCATCTCCTTCTTCGCGCCCGTGAGTCTGCTCTTCTTCTTCACGGTCATGGTCATCATCGGCGTGGTGAAGAACCGCAGCCTGCACCCCATGAACTACTTCTTCTTGGCCGCCGCCTTCTTCGCCTTCCACCTCTTGCTCGCCTACTTGGTCGACGTGGTCGACATCTTCGCCGCCTTCGGCATCGCCGCAGTGGTGAGCGTGGGTCTGTTGGTGAGCTACCTGCGCATCGTCATGGGCCAGCGCGCCGCGTGGCTGCAGGCGGCGGCGGCGCAGCTGATCTTCCTGGTGCTCTTCTCCTGCGCCTTCTTCGTCGAGGGCCAGACGGGCCTGTCGGTGGCCGTGGGCGCCACCGCCACGCTCTTCGTGCTCATGCAGCTCACGGCGCGGGTGAAGTGGAGCGAGGTGTTCTCGAGCGACGCGCCCGCGCCGGGCACCTCGGGGCTGCCGGTGGCGCTGCCGCGCGGCGATCGTTGACGGGCGCGACGGACGCGAGCCTCAAGGGAACACCTTGCGCGCAGACTCGCGGTGCACAGTGGCCTTGGCCGCGCACAGGCGGATTCCTTCGACAGCCTGGGCCAAGGATCGCTCCATGCCCGGCACCGTGGGCACACGCGGCGCGAAGAAGGCACTCACCTCGGCCGCGCGCTCCTCGCTGCAGAAGCCCGACGCGAGGTAGGGCAGGTTGTCGCGGCCGAAGGTCTCGGGCAGGCGCGCCGAGAGCGCGTCGAGGTGCTCTTTGGTCCACGTCCAGGTGGCGTCGCGCGTGCGCACGTCGCTGCCTTGGGACCACAGGGGCGAGAGCACCTCGTTGACCTTGAGGCGCGCATCGAGGGACAGCGCGCGCGCGCGCGCCGCCAGCGCCTCGTCGTCGACGCCGCCGAGGGCGCCCAGGAGGTAGCGGCGCATGGTGCTGTCGCTCTCTTTGCCGAGGCGCTCCACCAGCGTGTCGAACACCGGCGCGCCGCCCACCTTGACCGCGGCCGCGATGGCCAGGCCCTTGAGGTCCGCCGGGATCTCGGTGGCGGCGCCATCGAGGCCCAGCGCGGCGCGCCCGAGCTTGGCGAGCTCGGCCAGCGCCCGCGGGTCCTCGGCGGCGGCGAGCTGCCCCCACGCCAGGGTGCGCCGCTCGCGCACGCGCGGGTCCTCGCCCTCCTTGGGCATGGCCCCCACCGCGTCGAGCACCGGGCGATAGAGCGAGGCCACGCGCGCACGCACCTTGGCGCGCGCCTTCGCGTCTACCAGCTGATCGTGCGCGAACCACAAGATGTCGGCGGGCGCGTCGGCAACGCTCGGCTCCTCGTCGCGCGCCAGCGGCGCGGCGGCGGCGAGGGTGTCGGCGAAGGGCACGCTGCCCGCGGCGAAGCCGGCGCGCAGCGCGTTCTTGAGCGAGATGCGCTCGCCGGGCGAGAGCGCCTTCTGCTGAGCCACCAGCGCCTTGAGCTGGTCCGCCGGTAGCGCCCAGCGGTAGTAGCCGATGCCGTCGGCGTTCGGGTGCACGGCCTTCGGACAGCGGGCGCCCGAGAGCGGCACGCGCCCCTCGCTGCCGTCGACGAGCGCGCAGCTCTCGTGCCACGCGCCGTCGCTACCGAGGGCGCGCGCACAGACCGGCAGACCCCAGCGCTTGGCGCGATCGCCCGTGCTGCCCACGGGCAAGAAGCGCGTGATCTTCACATCGAGCGCCGGGGCGGTGCGGCAGTCGAGCGTGGCCTCCACGTAGGGGATGCCCGGCTGGTCGAGGAAGGTGGCAAAGGCCGTAGCCACGTCGCGCTTGGCGTTGCGCGAGAGCGCGCTCAACAGGTGCGCGGCCGTGGCGTTGCCGAAGCGGTGCTCGCTCAGGTACGCGCGCACGCCCTGCTGGAAGGTGGTGGCGCCGAGGTAGTGCTCGAACATGCCGATGACCGCGGCGCCCTTGGTGTAGGTGATGCCGTCGAAGGCGTTCAGGATGTCGCCCTTCTCGAGCACGGGCTGGCGGATCTGACGCGCGCTCACCAGGCTGTCCTCGCCGCTCACCCAGTCGGTGCCGGCGCGCGCCTCGGTGATGGCGTTGAAGTCGGGGCGCACGGCGTGCACGGCCAGGTTCTCCATCCACGACGCGAAGGCCTCGTTGAGCCACACGTCGTCCCACCACGCCATGGTCACCAGGTTGCCGAACCACTGGTGCGCGAATTCGTGCGCGATGACGTAGGCGTTGCCCTTCTGCAAGCCGATGGGGGAGTTGCTGTCGACGTAGAGCAGGCTGTCTCTGAAGGTGACCAGGCCCGCGTTCTCCATGGCGCCGGCGGCGAAGTCGGGCACGGCCACGATGTCGAGCTTGTCGTAGGGGTACGCAGTGCCGAACCACTGCTCGAGCCACGCGATGACGCGCGCCGACAGCGCCAGCGACGTTGCCAGCTTGGCGCCGTGGCCGCGCGGCGCCACGCCCCGCAGCGGCAGCGGGCGCTCGCGCAAGGCGTTCCCCGGCAAGACCGGGCCATCGACGACGTCGAGAGGGCCGACGGCGAAGGCCAACAGGTAGATGGGCAAGGGCTGCGTGCTCTTGAATTCGAAGGTGGCGCCGCCCGTGGTGGGCGTGCGGCGCGAGAGCGGCGCGTTGGCCACCGCGAGGTTCGGCTCGGGTGTGGTGATGCTCAGGGTGAGCGGCGCCTTGAAGCCGGGCTCGTCGAAGCAGGGCATCGACTCGCGCGCATCGATGGCCTCGAACTGCGTGAACACGTAGGGCGCGCCCTCGAACTCCACCTTGTAGGCGCCCTCGAGGTCGTCCTTGAGCGGCGCGCGCCACGACAGGACCAGGTCGACGTCGCCGGGCCCGGCGGGGCTCGCGAGGCGGATGTTGGCGAGGCCGTCGTCGTCCACCTGGCTCCACGTGCCGGGTTGGCCGCCCACCGACGCCTTGACCTCGAGGAGCCCGCGGCCGTGCAACCAGATGGTGCGCTGCGCGCGCGGCAAGCGCACGCGCCAAACGGCGCGACCGCTGAGCTCCTTGGCGGCGGGATCGATGTCGAAGGCCAGGTTGCCCGACAGCGGCCGCACCTCGCTCGGCAGGCGCAGCGCGGGCGCGGGCTCGTCGATGGGCGCAGGCTCGACCTTCGGGGTGATGGCGGCGGCGGTGGGGAGCGAGAGCGCGGCGGCGGCGAGGAGGGTGAGGGCGTGCATTGGCGCTGGCTACTGCATCGCTCGCTGGCGCGACAGAGCCGTTGGCCGTGCGCGACGAGCACCACCATCGACGATCGCCCCAAGAACAGCATCGATCGGAGACGCTCGTTCCCGCTCGCTCGCCACCAGCGGGCGCCGGGGGCTACCGTGATCCCATGGGTATGTTCGATCGCGTGCGCGCGGTCCTCGGCAGCAGCAAGGCCCGCGCCAGCGACGGCGTCGATCAGGTCAGCTCTGCCGCCATCCCCTCCGAGCTGCCGACGCCGAGCGCCATCGAGCCCGACGCGGGCACCCTGGCGTTGGTGCCCGCCGAGGTCGCGCGCGGCGCTGGCGCCGTGCCGCTCTCGTCGTCGGCAACCACCTTGGTGGTGGCCATGGAGGACCCCACCGATCAGCGCGCCCTCGACGAGCTGCGCGCCAGCTCGGGCCGCGAGGTGTCGCCGGTGGCGGCGACGCGCGCCACCATCACAGCGGCCCTCGATCGCCATTACCCCGACCTCATATCGCATGTGCTCGACGACATCGCCGACTTCGAGCAGCTCGAGGAGCTCGGCGACGTGCGTGACCCGCAGCTCTCCGTTGTCGATGTGACGCGCGCCGACGACGAGAGCCCCATCGTCAAGCTGGTGAATCTGATCCTGGTGGACGCGGTGAAGAAGCGCGCCTCCGATATCCACCTGGAGCCCTACGAGAAGGACTACCGCGTTCGCTACCGCGTCGACGGCGTGCTCCACGAGGTGATGAAGCCGCCGCGACGACTGAAGGAGGCGATCACGGCGCGGCTGCGCACCATGGCGAGCATGGGGCCGAAGGACGCGGTCGGTCGCGTCGCGCTGCTCATCGGCGGCGGCAAGGCGGTGTACTTCCGCGTCGCGTTCGTGCCGGCCGCCTTCGGCGACGTGGGCGTGGTGCGGGTGATCGATCCCAAGCTCGAGCCGCCGTCCCTCGCCGGCCTCTACTTGCCCAACGACGCGCTCGGCATCGTCGAGCGCGCGTATCAGGAGCGCCAGGGCCTGGTGTTGCTGGCCTCGCCCGTGGGCGGCGGTCGTTCCACCACGCTGCGGACGCTGGCGCGCACGGTGGCCGCGCGCTCGGTGTCCGTCGGCATGGTGGAGCGCCTGAGCGAGCAGCCGCTCGCCGGCGTGAACCAGATGCAGATCGGCGTGCGCGATGAGGGCGCCCGACACGCGCATCACGCAGCCATGTTGGCCAACGTCGACAGCGAGCTCATCTTCGTCGACGACGCGCCGCCCTCGGCGCTGGTAGAGCTGATCCGCCTGGCGCGCGGGGGCCCCATGATCACGGCCACGGTAGCGGCCCAGAGCGCTGCCGACGCCGTCGCCCTGGCCCTCGAGGCGGGCGTGCCGGCGCGCTCGCTCGCCGACGTGCTCACCCTCGTGCTCGCGCAAGAGCTCGTGCAACAGCGCTGCCCCGCCTGCCAGGGCGCACGCAGCGCGCCGGGCGGCGACGTGTGCGCCACCTGCTGGGGGAACGGCCTGGTGCGTCGGCAGGCGCAGTTCGAGGTCGTTCCCGTCGACGACGCGGTGCGCACGTGGCTCGCTGCCGGTGCGGCGCGCGGCGGGCCCGTCGTCGCGCGGCGGCGCGCGTGATCACCCCGCGCGCAGCGCGCTCGGCGTCTTGCCGGTGGCGCGCTTGATCGCCGCGCTCATGTGCTGCGTCGACGAGTAGCCCACGTCGAGGGCGATGCTGGTGAGCGAGCTCTCGCTGGTGGTGATGCGCTCGAGCGCGCGCGCCAAGCGCGCCGCGGCCTGCAGGGTCGTGTAGCTGGTGCCCTCGTCGGTGAGCCGCCGCTGCAAGGTGCGCGACGAGAGCCCGAGCTGGCGCGCGACCTCGGCGAGCGTGGCGCGCGGCGCGTCGCGCACCGCCGCCTGCACCGCGCCGATGAGCGGGCTGCCCGCCACCTCGGCGATGGCGGCGGCCAGCGCGGGCGCGAACGCGTCGTCGACCACGCCCAAGCGCGCCAGGCCCAGGTCGACGTCGGTGACCAAGGAGACCGGGTAGGGGCGCTCGAGCACGTTGTAGAAGCCCGCCACCACCGCGCCCTCGAAGCCCGCGGGGTGCACCAGCGCCAGCGACGTGACCTGGCGCGCCAAGGCGAGGTGGTGCTCGGCGACGTAGCGCTGCAAGACCTCGAAGCCCGCGGCGTCGGCGCCCGTGAGCCTGGTGGCATCGACCAGCGAGACGTGCGGCGGCACGCCCTCGTGCAGCTCGAGGCCCAGCGCGTCGACCAGCGGGCGCACCTCGTCGGCCTCGACGCGGCCCCAGAGCGCGAAGCCCCAGAAGCGCGGCGCGCGACAGAAGGTGAGCCAATGCGCGCCCGCGAGGTAGTGCCCCACGGGATGTCGCGCGTACTGCGCAAATGACGCCGCTCGCTCCACACGCCCTCCCGTGGGCCAAGCCTCGACCGGCGTCCGCGCGCGTCAACGGGGCATGGGCCGTGCGCCCGCAACCCATGGATCGGCGCGCGCCGTCTGCTACAGACCTGCCATGCGCCCCGAGGTGCTCGCTCCAGCCGGCGACGAGGATTGCCTGCGTGCCGCCGTGCGCGCGGGGGCCGACGCCGTGTACTTTGGCGTGCAGGGGTTCAACGCGCGCGCGCGCGCCACCAATTTCGACCTGGCCGCGCTGCCCCGCGTGCTCGACCTGCTCCACCAGGCCGGCGTCAAGGGCTACCTCACGCTCAACACCTTGGTGTTCGACCACGAGCTCCTCGAGGTCGAGCGCGTGGTGCGCGCCGCCGCCCTGGCCGGCGTCGACGCGCTCATCGTGCAAGACCTGGGGCTCTTGCGCCTGGCGCGCGCCATCGCGCCCGCGCTGCCGCTGCACGCGTCGACGCAGATGACCTGCACCGACCCTGCCAGCGTGGCGCTGGCGGCGCGCCTGGGGGCGTCGCGCGTGGTGGTGGCGCGCGAGCTCTCGCTCCACGACATCGCCGCCATCCGCGCGGCAACGAGCGTGGAGCTCGAGGTGTTCGTGCACGGCGCCTTGTGTGTGTCGTACTCGGGCCAGTGCCTGACGAGCGAAGCCATCGGCGGGCGCTCGGCCAACCGCGGCGCTTGCGCGCAGGCCTGCCGCTTGCCCTACGAGCTGGTGGTCGACGGCGCGGTGCGCGAGCTACACGAGGTGGCGCACCTGCTCTCGCCGCAAGACCTCGAGGCCAGCGCGATGGTGCCCGCGTTGGCGCGCCTGGGCGTTCGCTCGCTCAAGATCGAAGGGCGCCTCAAGGGGCCGAGCTACGTGGCCGCCGCCGTACGCCTCTATCGCGCCGCGGTCGACGCGCTCGACGACGCCACCATCGACGCCCGCCGCACCGACGCCTTGCAGAGCTTCTCACGCGGCTCGGGCCCTGGC
The DNA here is from genome assembly GCA_020850995.1 of Deltaproteobacteria bacterium. Lineage (GTDB taxonomy): Bacteria > Myxococcota > UBA727 > UBA727 > VGSZ01 > JACOUT01. The sequence goes on along the minus strand of JADZDP010000124.1, from coordinate 19,079 downwards.
TTCTTGCATGGCGTCGATCACCAGCGCCTCGTCGAGGGCCGCGGCTGCGAGCACCGCGGCCTCTTGGTGGGCACCGTGACGCGGGTGCTGCGCGCGCGCGGGCGCGAGCTGCTCGAGGTGCGGGCCGAGCGCGCCGTGGCCCGCGGTGACGGCCTGCTCATCGAGGGTGGGCGCGCCGGCCTTGGTGAGCGGGGCGGGCGCGTGTGGGACGTCGAGGAGCTGGACGGGCACGCGCGGCTCTGGCTTGGCCCCGAGCTGACGCTCGACCAGGTGCCCGCGGGGCGCCGCGTGTTCAAGAACGACGATCCCGCGCTCGACAAGCGCCTGCGCGTTGAGCTCGAGCGCGCGCCGCGCAAGGAGCGCGTCGACGTGGTGGTGCGCGGCGCCGCGGGCGTGCCGCTCCGCATCGAGGCCACGAGCGCGCGCGGGCTCTCTGCGCTGGTCGAGAGCGACGCGCCGCTGCAAGCCGCGCGCGCCCACGCCATGGACGAGGCGCTCGTGCGCGACAAGCTCGGCGGCCTGGGCGACACGCCCTACGAGCTCGGCGCGCTCACGCTGCACCTGCAGGGTGCGCTGGCGCTGCCACCCTCGTCGCTCAAGCGCGCGCGCCGCGCGCTCGTTCACGCGCTGGCCGCGTCGGGCGCGCGGCGTTGGCCCACCACCGACGCCACCGCGACCGCGCTGCTCGCGCCCGCGCCGCCCGTCGAGGTGCCGCGCGCGTCGCGCCTGTTCGCGCTGTGCCGATCGCTCGCACAGGCGCACGCCGCGCTCGACGCCGGCGCCGACGGCGTCTACCTCGACCTGCTGGCGCTCACGGGCACCGGCGCTGCCGTACGCGAGCTGCGCGCGCGCGGCGCGCCCTTGGTGGGCGTGGCGCTGCCGCGCGTGCAGAAGCCGGGCGACGAGAAGATCACGAGCTTCGTGCGCGGCCTCGCGCCCGACGCGCTGCTGGTCCGCAGCCTGGGCGCGCTCGCCGAGCTCGAAAGCGTGCCGGCCAGTGAGCGGCCCGCGCTGGTGGGCGACTTCTCACTCAACGCCGCCAATCACCTCACGGCGGCGCTCTTGCTCGAGCGGCTCGATGCGCTGGTGCCCAGCTTCGACCTCGACGCACGACAGTTGCTCGCCTTTCTCGAGGGGGGCCACGCCGCGCGCCTCGAGCTGGTGCTGCACCACCCCGTGCCGCTCTTTCACACCGAGCACTGCCTGTTCGCCGCGCTCTTGTCCGAGGGTCACGACCACAACAGCTGTGGGCGCCCCTGCGAGCAGCACGTGGTGTCGTTGCGCGATCGCGTGGGCCTGGATCTGCCGGTCGAGGCCGACGTGGGCTGTCGCAACACGATCTTTCACGCGCGCGCGCAGAGCGCGGCCGCGCTGGCCAGGCGCGCGCTCGACCTGGGCGTGCGTCGCTTCCGCGTCGAGCTGGTGCGCGAGCGCGCCGACGAAGTGGCGCGCGTGGTGCGCGGCTATCGCGCGCTCCTTGCGGGCGCGCTCGACGCGCGCGCCCTCGAGCGCGCGTTGGCCGACGGTGGCAGCGCCGTGGTGAAGGGCAGCTTGCGCGTCTTGGAGGAGGCACCATGAGCCACGACATCGAGGGCCTGCGGCGCTTGGCGCGCGACCCCGACGCGCCCGGCGAGGGCGCCTTCGTCGAGAACGGCGTGCGCCTGGGCGGCGGCAGCTTCCACGTGGTGGCGGGGCTGTGCGCCGTCGACAGCAAGGAGAACGTCGAGCGCACCTTCGCCGCCCTCGAGCGCGCCGGCGTCATCACGGCGCGCGCCGGCGCCTGGAAGCCACGCACCAGCCCCTATCAGTTCCAGGGCCGCGGCGCCGCCTGTCTGCCAGAGGTGTTCGAGCGCGCCGGCGCGCACGGCATCAAGCTCGTGGCCATGGAGGTGACGCGCGCCGAGCACCTCGACGACATCGCGGGCGCGCTGGATGAGAGCGGCAACGCCACCAGCGTGCTCGTGCAGATCGGCACGCGCAACGCGCAGAACTTCGAGCTCTTGAAGGCGGTGGGCGCGCAGTCGCGCTTCCCGGTGCTGGTCAAGCGCGGCATGGGCATCACGCTCGCCGAGTCGCTCCTTGCCGCCGAGTACGTGGCGCAGGCCGGCAACGAGCGCGTGTGCTTCTGCTTGCGCGGCGTGCGCACGCACCTGGGCGAGCCGCAGCGCAACCTGGTGGACTTCGCGCACGTGCCCGCGGTCAAGCGCCTGACGCGCATGCCGGTGTGCGCCGATCCCTCCCATGCCGTGGGCCCGCGCGTGCGCAGCAAGGAGGGCCTCGACGATCTGCACCACGTGGCCGCGCAGGCCGTCATCGCCGGCGCCGACATGCTGCTCGTCGACGTGCACCCGCAGCCCGAGCAGGCGTTGTGCGACGGACCGCAGGCCCTCACCCTCGACGAGCTGCCGCGCTTCTTGGCCGACGTCGCCATCGCGCGCGCCGCCTACGAGGAGCGCCGACGGGCGGCGGCCTCGATCCCCGCGGCCCCCGCCGGCGACGCGGCCGTGGCCTTCGAGGCCTTGCGCCGCCGCTTCGAGGCCATCGACGCGACGCTGGTGGCGCTGCTGGCCGAGCGCATGGACACCTCGCGCGCCATGGTGCACGCCAAGCAAGCGCTGGCGCACCCCATCGTCGACCCCGCGCGCGAGCGCGAGGCCGACGCCGCACGCCGCGCCCTGGGACAGAAGCTCGGCGTCGACGACGAGGTGCTCGAGCGCGTGTTCGCGTCGGTCGTCGAGTGGTCGCGCCGCCTGCAAGGCGGCTGATCGGCCGAGTGGACGAGGGCGATCACCCGACGCGACCCTGCGCGCTCACCGGCACAGTGGCTGCGGGAGGACGAGATGCGAAGCTGCATGCTCGCTGCGACAGCACTGCTCTGGTGCGCCTGTGCCCCTGGTGACGACCAGCATGCGCACCGACACGACGCGCCGCCCGGCGACCTCGAAGAGCGCACACCGGGCGACGACATCGAGCGCGCCGACGATCCGCTCGCAGAAGATCCGCCCACCAACGACCCGCCCGACGATGATCCTCCCCCCAACGATCCGCCCGGCGACGATCCACCCACCAACGACCCGCCAAACGACCCGCCGAACGATCCGCCGGACGACCCGCCCGCGCACTGCGCCAGCGGCCCGCTCGAGCTGCCCATCGACGGCTGCGCGCCCACGCCGCCAGCGTCGACCGGCGATCCCCATCAAGATTGCGTCGCGCGCATCAATCAGTTCCGCGCCGAGTGCCAATGCCTGCCGCCGTTGCAGCGCTGGTCGGGCGGCGAGGACTGCGCCGATCGCATGTCCGAGGCCGACCACGACAGCGGCCAAGCGCACGGCGCCGCCAACCGTGGCCTGTGCGAGTGGGGCTACGGCCAAAACGAGTGCCCAGGGTGGGGCGACGTCGACGACGTCATCGACGGCTGCCTGCAGATGATGTGGGACGAGGGCCCGGGCGCGAACTTCTGGGCCCACGGCCACTACCTGCACATGGCGAGCACCGAGCTGACCCACGTGGCCTGTGGGTTCTACTCGGGCAGCAACGGCACCTGGGCCGTGCAGAACTTCTACTGAAGCACCCGCGCCATCGACGCGCCTCGCTCGCGATCACCGATCGACTTGTCCATTCGCGGGCCCTTAGCCGAAGAGCAGGGCCGCCAACGCCGCGCTCGCTGCGAGCGCGATGCCGTCGAGCACCAAGGCGATCACCACGCGTCGACGCGCGCGCGCCGAGAGCGGGCGGCCGCGCACCTGCGCAGCCAGCACCAGCGACCACAGGTGCAAGAGCGGCGGGAACAAGACGAAGCCGAGCACGGCGGCGCGCAGGGCGCGCTCGGCCACGCCGTCGGGCGTGTCGAGCGTTGGCAGCGCTGCCTCTGGCTCGCGGCTGAGCTCGGCGTCGAGCACGGCCTCGCCCTCGGCGAGCGCGCTGGGCGCGAACAGGAGCGCGCGCGCCGCCGCGTCGTCGGACTCGGCCACCACCAGCTTGACGCCACCCAGCGCGCCCGACAGGTGCTGCGCGATGCTCACGGTGTTGCCGTCGACGATGCGGGCGCTGATGCCCTCGGCCTCGAGCCGGCCGCGCGCCAGCTCCGCCTCGATCAGCGTGTCGAAGGACGCCACCACCGCCTCATCCTCGGTGGAGAGCGCGGCGCTCGTCGACATGGGGCTCGCCGGGCTGGTGGGATCGCTCACGGTTCGCTCGCGCGCGCCGCCAGCGGCGCCAGGCCGGCCACCGTGGGGCGCGTGATGGCGCGGCGAATGCCGGCGAGGGGCGCGCGCTCGTCGAGCGTGACCGTCCCCGCGCCGTCCACCACCACGCCGAGCTCGGCCAGCACCAGGTCGACGTCGGGCCAGGGCCGATCCTTGTTGCGATCGAAGGCGCGCTCGAGCGCGCGCGCCGCCACCGCGCCGCGCCCCTCGGCGATGGCGTGCAGCAGGGTGCGCGCGTCGCGTGCCTGATCGTCGACGGGGAAGCGGCGGCGCAGCGCGCGCACCAGGTCGTCGACCGAGGCGCCCTGGCGCTGCGCCTCCACCTCGGCGAGCAGCGCCAAGGCCACGCCGGCCCAGTAGGTGTGCTGGTAGGCGCCGGTCGCGTGCATGCGGCGCGACGCGTCCGCCACCGTCAGCCGATCGTCGTCGGAGCGATCGCGCCCGGTGCGCAGCCCGCGCACCAGCTCGGTCCAGTAGGCCACGTCGTCGGGCAGCATGCCGGTGCGGCGCGCCAGCAGGTCCTGGTACCAGGTGGCGATGCCCTCGTTGAGCCACGCGTCCTCGCTCTTGACCGGCGGCAAGAGCGCGTGCGCCAGCTCGTGCGTCAGCGCCCAGCGCCCCGTGGCCTCCAGGTCGTCGTCGTCGAGGTCGGCGGCGGCGTCGCCCACGTAGAAGAGCGCCGTGGGGCCGCCGCCACGCGAGTAGAAGCCCACCACGATGGGGCGCGCCACGTGCGTGGGCACCACCAGCACGTTGAGGCGCGGCTCGGGGAAGGCGCCGTGCACGGTGGCCACCGCGTGCGCGCTCTGGGCCAGCCAGCGCGACAGCGCCGCCGGAGCGCGTCCGTCGTCGAGGCGGGCCAGCGCCAAGCGCGCGCCGCCGGCGTCGAGCTCCTCGGTAGCGAAGCGGCCGAAGGCGGCGTCGCTCTTGAGCGCGAAGGCCTGCGGGCCCACCACGAAGCGGCCGCCCTCGACGTCGACCCACGGCACGGCGACGTCGAAGCCCGCGCGCTCCAGGCGCACGCGCACTCGCGCATCGGCAGCGAAGGGCTCGGGGCGCCACAGCCACAGATCGGGGGTGGCGATGACGTCGTCGCCCACGCGCTGCGCCAGGTCCTTGTCGTCGAGGGTGTCGGCCAAGCGCGCCACGTCGACGGTGAGCAGCGCGCAGCCGGCCAGCTCGCGCGTGCGCACGCCGTCGTCGTCGATGGGGAGCGCACGCCCCTCCTCATCGGTGGCGGCCACCAAGAAGGGCAGCGCGCGTCGGTTCTCGGGGCGCAGCCGGCGCGGCATGACGCCGTCGACGGGGCAGTAGCGCAGCGACACACCGCCGAAGGCATCGAGGTGGTTCGGCAGCAAGGTGACATCGACGTCGAGCACGCGCGCCGACGTGGGCGGTGGCGCCAGTGCGGCTCGCTCGGGGGCGCTCCCGGTGGCGCAGCCGGCCGCGAGCACGACAGCGCTCCACGCGCCGGCGGTCGAGGCCCGGGAGGAGGGGCGGGGCACGACGGTCAGCGGGCCTTGAGCAGGCGCTGCAGCTCCTCGCGGATGATGGTCTCGGCCAGCTCGGGCACCACCTCCCAGGCGATGCGCTCGACGATCTCGCGCGCCTCGGCGCTCAGCACCTCGTGGGAGGGCGCTGCGCCGTTGCCGCCGGCGACCGCGAGCGCCGACGCGGCCTTGTCGACGACGACGGCGGTGGCGGTCTCCATGGCGCGGGTGGCGGTGGCACCGGCGGCATCGAGCGAGGCGAGCCGCTGCAGGTCGACCTTGCTGGTGATGCGCCCGAGCTCGGCGATGCTCGAGGCCACCGGCGTGGGCGCGCGCGCCATGGCGGGGGCGGGCGCGGCGGCCATCGGTGCCGTCGGCGTCGGCGGCAACGAGGGCGAGGTGATCTCGGCGATGTCGACGTCGGCGACCTCGAGGAACTCGGCCTCGGCGAAGCTGCTGGCGCGCGGCGGGCTCGAGGCCGCCACGCTCGACACCGGCGGGCTCGACACCGGCGCGGGCGCGGCGGCGACGCTGCTCGGCGCCGGGCGCGCGGGCGCGTCGTCGAACGAGATGTCGAACGAGGGCTCGACCTTGGCGACGGCGGGCGCGGCGCTCGCCAGCGGCGACGAGCTCGAGGTGAAGGGGTTGGTAGCCGAGGGGCGCGGTGCCCCGCCCATGGCGGCGCCGAAGCCGAAGGGATCTGCTCCCTTGTCGGGCTGCGGCGTGGGCGCCCGCGAGAGCGAGGTGGCCGCAGCGCTGATGGGCGTGGCCACCACGGGTTGGGCCACCGCCGGCCGCGGGGCCGTGGGCGGCGCCCCGAGCGCGCCGCCGCCGAAGGGCGAGGCGGGCACGGCGCCCGGTGAGGTGCCCGGTGGGCGCGGGAAACCAGCGCCGGCGCCGGGTCCGCCAAAGCCGGGCGGGCGGGGCGTGGCCGCCACCGCTGCCGACACGGGCGCGGCGCTGGTGGCGGGCACGGCCACCGGCAGCGCGCCGGGCGCGCTGGCCGCAACGCCGAGCAGTGCGCGCACGCGCTCGAGCAGCGATTGGCAGTCGAAGGGCTTCTGGATGCAGCCCACGGCCCCCGCGGCCCGCCCGCGCACCTCGTCGTAGGGGGCGGCGGAGCTCGTCAGGATCAAGACGGGGATCTGCGCCGTGGCGGGATCTGCGCGCAGGGCCTCGGCGAGCTCGTAGCCGCTCTTGTCCGGCATCTGGTGGTCGGCCAGCACCAAGGAGGCGCGCGCGTCTTTGGCACGCGCCACGGCCTCTGCCGCGCTGCCCGCCTTGACGACGGAGAAGGGCTCCTTGCCAAAGGCGATCTCCACCGCCTGCTGGATGGTCACGCTGTCATCTGCGACGAGGATGGTGTGCATCGAGAACAGAGCCCCCGCGCAAGCGAAGCAAGAGACCCGCGGCGCATGCCGCAGGCGAGAGGACGCACCGGTTTAGCCCGTTCGCCCGCTTCGGCTCAAGAAAGCCAGCACCTGCCGGCGCCGCCCGCGCGTGCCCCACGGTAGGCTGTGGCCCGTGGCCGAGACCGATCGCTATCTGGGGGTGCTGGCCGGGCCCTTCGCGCTCGCGCTGCCGCTCTTGACCGTGCGCCAGATTCTCGACGTCGGCGGCAGCTCCTCGCTGGCGCCCACCGACCCGCGCGCGCTCGGCGTGGAGCCCATCTCGTTGGCGCGGCTGCTGCACAAGCCGGCCCAGGAGGGGCGCCCCGGCCTGCTCTTGTTCGACGGGCACATCGGCCCTGTGCTGCTCTCGGTGTGCGGCGTGTCGGGCGTGTTCGACGCGCCGCCACCGGCGCCGCTGCCGCGGACGGTGGCGTGTCGGTGGCCGGGGCTGGTGCGGGGCGTGCTCGCCGAGGCGGGCGGCACCCTGCGCCTGGTGCTCGACCCGCGCGTGCTCATGGGCCTGGTCGAGGCCGGCGCGTGAGCCAGGGGCAAGTGCTCTTGTTCTCGGCGGGTGGCTTGCGCCTCGGCGTGTTCCTGGCCGAGGTGGGGCGCTTGCTCGTAGAGGAGCACATCGCCCCTGTGCCCTTCTCGCACCCGGCGCTGGCCGGCGTCATGATCGCTGGCGCCGATGGCCCCGTGCCGGTGTTCGACCTGCACGGCCTGTTCGGCGGCACGCCGGCGACGCAGGCGCCCGGCGCCACCGTGGCCCTGTTTCCCACGGCGAAGGGCCCGGTGGGGCTGCGCCTGCAGACCTTGCTTGGCACCATCGCAAGCTACGAGCCGCTCTCGGAGTCGGCCACAGCGGCCTTGCTCGATCAGGCGCCCGAGGCGGCGCGCGGCACCCTCACCAACGCCGCGCGCACCCCCGAGGGGGCCTTCTCGTTCTTCTCGCCCGACGCGTTCTTGGCGCGCGTGGGGCTGTGAGCGTCACTCGACGTACTGGCCGGTCTCCCAGAGGATCATGGAGAAGGGGACCGCGCCGCCCACGGCGGCGGTGAACAGCACCGCGAGCTGCAGCGCGAAGCCATGCTCGGAGTCGAGCCACTCGCCCAAGCCAAAGCCGGGGTTGGGGACGACGTCGCCGCCCACGCTCGGCGCCAGGAACGCGACAAGGACGAGCAGGTCCACCACCAGGCCCGCGCCGCCCACCACGAGCGCCGGCCAGAACGCGACGTCGTTCTCGAGGAGGAAGAAGGTGGTGAGCGCCTCGGCGCCTGCCATGGTCGCGGGCACCGCCGCCAGGGTGAGCACGCCGAGGTAGGAGGTGTCGTCGGCCAGGCCCACGCGCGTCGACGCCACCACGCCCGAGAGCACCAGGTTCATGGCCGCCGCCGCCACCACGCTGGCGGGCGCGCCCACCCCAGCGATCAAGAGCCGCGTCAGCGGCGGCAGGCGCTCGCGGGCGTGCAGGTCGGCGGCCACCGAGCTGCCGGCGCCCACGTCGAGGTGATGGGGGGCCATGCGGCTGCCGAAGCTGACGAGCTCGCCCGTATCGTCGGAGGCGCTGACGAACCACTGCAGCGTGTAGGCGCGAGACGAGCCGGTGTAGATGCCGCCCACCTCGCCGCGCCACACGCCGTCGCGGCCGCGCCGCACCGGCAGGCTGTAGTACTCGGGGTCGGCGGGCCGACGGAACTGCAGCTTGACGCTCTTGATGCGCGCCGCCGCCGAGCCCGCGACGTACACGGTGAACGACGCGCGCTCGCCGCCGACGATGCGCTCGGGCGCCTCCACGATCAGCTCCACCTGCGCGGCCAGCGCGGCGCGCGCGGCGGCGGCGCGCTCCGCGCGCTCGAGCAGCACCTGGGCGCGCGCGGCGTCGAGCAGGTACTGCACGCGGTGCTCCATGGGGAAGCCAGCCTGCACGCGCACGTCCTCGAGCATGGCGGCGCGAAACTGCTCCTCGGCGTCGGCGATGCGGCCGTCGGCCGCCAGGCAGTAGCCGGCGACGAGGCGGCCCTCGCGCGCTTGCGCCTCGTCGGCCGCGGGGTCGGCGGCGATGGCGCGCCCGAGGGCCAAGGCCTGATCGCACTCGAGGCGCTCGATGAGCTCGTGGGCGCGGTGGATGTCGTCGGCGGTGGCGGCGGCGAGCCAGAGCGCGGCGACCATCACCGTCACGGCGCGTCCGGCTTGTAGGTGATCTTGACGACGCTGTCGGCCACCACGGTGAAGCGCTGCACCGACAGCACGGCGCCCGTGTCGCCGTCGAGGATGACCAAGTCGTGCTCGCCCACGGGCAGAAGCGCACCCTTGAAGGGCGGGTCCTGGTACGGCGTCCCGTCGACGATGAGCTTGACCTTGGCGCCCGGGGCGTTCATCGACCACCGGCCAAAGGCCTCGACCTTGGGGGCGGAGGGCGAGGGGGAGGGCTGCGCCACGCGTGGCCCCGGCCGGTCGGCGCTCTCCTTCTTGTGGCGCTGGTCGGCGCGACCGTGGCGCACCGTTTCCTTGGCCTCTTGGTCAGCGCGCGGCGGGGGGTCGCCTTGCTTGCTCCCGTCGACGCCGCCGGGAGCGAGCGCTACGTTCTCGATCCCGCGCTTGGGGCGCGCCGGCTCTACGTTGGAGCCCGAGTCCCCCTGATAGGCGACGGGCCCTTCGATCAGCACCTGGCCGCGCTCGCCGCCAAGCGTGCGCGGGCTCGCCGGTGGCCCGCCCATGACCACCACGACGACGCTGAGGGCCACCAGCGGCAAGAGCACGGCACCAGCGACGAGCACCACCTTCATGCGCATCGGCAGCTGTCGGAACAGGTGCAGGTCGGAGCCAGTGGTGGCAGGGAAGGCGGGCGAGGCCGCCGCCAGCCCGGTGTGGGGCGTGCCCTGGGCGCTCACCTCGTCCGCCGCCGTGGGCGTGAAGCGGATGGGCACCACCGCCGTGCCTTGGGGCGTCTGGCGCACGTCGGTCAGCGTGGCGTCGAAGGCCTCGGGCACCGGCGTGCCGGTGGCGGCGGCGGCGGCGGCGCGCTCGAGCCCGTCGAGGAGCTCCAAGAGCGTGGCCGTATCGGGCGGGCGCTCGTCGGGGCTCTTGGCCATGAGCCGTCCCACCACGGCCTCGACGGGTGCTGGCACCGGCGCGAAGGGCGCCACCTCGTTGAAGGTGGGGGGCTTCTCGTGGGCGTGGCGCATGGCGAGCGCGAAGGGCGTCTTGGCGACGAAGGGCTTTTGCCCGGTGAGCAGCTCGAACCAGATGACGCCGAGGGCATACAAGTCGCTGCGCGGATCGTTGGTCTTGCCCTCGAGCACCACCTCGGGGGCCACGTAGCCCGGCGTGCCGATGATGAAGCCCGTGCCCGTCATCGACGACTGCGCGCCGTCCACCGACGAGGCCTTGGCCACGCCGAAGTCGAGCAGCTTGACGTCGCTGCTGCCGTCGTCGCGCGTGACCAGCATGATGTTCTCGGGCTTGAGGTCGCGGTGCACCACGCCGGCGGCGTGGGCCGCCCCCAGGCCGCGTACGATGTCGCGCACCACCGCCAGGCTCTCTTGCCAGGGCATGCGGCCGCGCCCGTCGAGCCGCTCGCGCAGGGTCTGGCCGTGCAAGAGCTCCATGGCGAGCCACAGCACGCCGTCGTCCTCGCCGGCCGCGATGCCCTTCACGATGTTGTCGTGGGCGAGCCCCGCCATCACCGCCGTCTCGCGCCGGAAGCGCGTCAGCGCCGCCGTGTCGTCGAGCAGGGCGGCCTTGACCACCTTGACGGCCACGTCGACGTCACCCTGGAGATCGCGGGCCACCCACACGGCGCCCATGCCGCCGCGCCCCAGGAGGCGCACCATGCGGTAGCGCCCGCCCAGGGTGCGATCGCGCAGCTCTTCTCCCGGCGGCGGCGTCGACGTCACACCACCAGCGTACGGGGCGCCGCTGGCCCGCCGCAAACGGCAGACCGATCGGCGCCCGGCGCGCACCCCGTGTGGCCGTGCGGCGCGTTTCTTGACCACGTCGCGGGGGAAGCGGTATCCCCGGCCGATGCAGCGCCTCGCCCTGGTCTCGCTCGTCGCGGCAGCGATCTCCGGCGCTACGGGCTGCGGCCCGGTCATCTCCACCTACCTCATCGTGTCGGCGCAGGCCGACCTCGACGGCGCGCGCGCCGCCGAGAGCGAGAAGTTCGCCGTGTACGAGACCACGGCCGCCAGCGAGTACCTGCACAAGGCCAAGGAAGAGCTCGGCTACGCCGACTTCGGCCCCGCCATCGACTACGCCTACAAGGCGCAAGATCTGGCCCAAAAGGCGCGCGCCAAGTCGGAAGACGAGAAGAAGCGCCAGCTCGAGCAGCCCGACGCTGCGTGGGAGGCGCCCACGGAGTCGGGCGAGCAGCCCAAGGTGATCATCAAGAAGAAGGGTGAGGGCGAGCCCGGCAAGGTGCGCGTGGTGCCCATCCCCGTCGAGGAAGGGCCGAAGTGACCACGACCCTGCGCGCCCTGGTCGCTCTTGGCGGCGTCCTCGTGCTCTCTACTTGCGCGGGCCCCGGCATCCAGCGCCAAGCCGACGCCGTCCACTCCGACATCGACAAGGCCAAGAAGTCGGGCGCCTACCAGTGCGCGCCGCGCGAGCTGGCCATGGCCGAGACCAGCGTTGACTTCGCCGAGAACGAGCTGGCCCAGGGCGACTTCATCCGCGCCGGCCAGCACATCGAGGTGGCCATCACCAACGCCAACGCGGCGCTGGCCAACTCCAAGGAGTGCGCGCCCAAGCGCGTGATGATCAAGACCAAGACCGACAAGGACGGCGACGGCATCTTGGACGACGTCGATGCCTGCCCCGAGCAGCCCGAGGACGTGGACCTGTTCGAGGACGAAGACGGCTGCCCCGACCCCGACAACGACAAAGACGGCGTGCTCGACCCGCTCGACAAGTGCCCGAACACGCCCGGACCGGCCGACAACGAGGGCTGCCCCTACGGCGACCGCGACGGCGACGGCATCAACGACAAGGTCGATGTCTGCCCCGACGCCCCCGAGGACAAAGACGGTGACCGCGACGACGACGGCCGCCCCGATCTCGACGCCGATCAGGACGGCATCGAGGACTGCGTGGAGGGCTGCCCGCTCACCCCGGTCAAGGGCGCCGACGGCAAGGAGGTGCCGCCGCCCGTGTGCGACACCTGCTACGCCAAGCCCGAGACCGACAAGGAAGACAAGGACGGCTTCGAGGACGAGGACGGCTGCCCCGAGCTCGACAACGACAAAGACGGCCTGCTCGACACCGTCGACGCCTGCCCGAACGTGCCTGGCGCCGCCGAGACCAAGGGCTGCCCCGACCGGGACGGCGACCGCATCCACGACGGCGAGGACGTGTGCCCCGACAAGCCGGGCGTGAGCTGGGCGCAGAATCCCGAGTGGAAGCAGAAGAACCCGTCGGGCGGTGACGGCTGCCCGCCGCCGCTCACCCTGGTGGTGATCAAGAAGGACCGCATCGAGATCAAGCAGCAGCCCAAGTTCGACGTGGCCAAGGCCACCATCAAGGCGGTCAGCGCCGAGCTCTTGCGCCAGGTGGCCATCGCGATTCGCACCTCGGAGGGCATCAAGAAGGTGACCATCGAGGGCCACACCGACAGCGACGGCGACGACGAGTACAACATGAACCTGTCGCAGGAGCGCGCCAACTCCGTGCGCATTTGGCTGGTCGAGAAGGAGAAGCTCGATCCTGCGCTGCTCGAGTCGGTGGGCTACGGCGAGACGCGGCCCATCGCATCCAACCGCACCAAGGCCGGCAAGCAAGAGAACCGGCGCGTGGAGTTCAAGGTCGAGCGCACCACCGAGACCGAGCTGGTGCCGATGCCGACGACACCGTAGGCGCTGGCGTTGCGCGACCTGCTAGGGTGGAGGGTCATGGCGCCGATGCGGCGAAGGACTTCTCTCGCAGGAGCGCTCGTGGTCGCGCGACCCCTGGCTCGAGATCGAGACCGCGATCACCAGGAAGCGCACCCGTGCCTCGCGCTCGACGAGCAGGGTGCCCCATGACGCTGCACGTCCCGATGCTGATGGTGCTCAGCACCCTCGCCGCGCTCACGCTCTCCTCCGCAACGCGCGCGCAAGACGCGCCGCCGCCGCCGTTCGATCCGCCACCGGCCACCGAGGTGGCGCCGCCGCTCCCCGCGGAGGAAGCACCGCCGCCGCCCATCGAGCCGCCCACCGAGCAGGCGCCGCCCGAGTTCACGCCGGCACCGAAGCCCAAGGCCCCCGAGCAGAAGGCGCCGAAGCCCGACGCGCCGGTGGTCGGCTTCGGCGGCGACGCCTGCTGGGGCTCGGCCTGGTCGTGCGTGGGCGCCGGCTGCTTGCCGGGCGCGGGCACGGCGCTTGGTGCGGGCATCCTCATCAGCACCATCAGCGCCGGCCTGGCCGAGGGCGGCTGCGGCGGCGTGCTGCTCGTCGTCATCGGCGCCATCTACGGCATCGCCATCGGCGCGCCCTCGGCCATCCTCTTGGGGCCCTGCGCGTCGTGTGGCGCTGCGGTCGGCGGCGTGACGCTGGCTGCGCTCAACGATCGCGACCTTTGGCCCGTGGTGCTCGGTGGTCTCCCCGGCATTGGCATCGGTCTGCTCGGCTCTGGCGGCGTCATCTGGGGCTTGGTGGCGCTCGACGGCGCCAACGGCGACTTCACTCTGCCGCTGGCCCTGCTCGGCACGGGCGTCGGCCTGGCGCTCTTGTCGGGGCCTGCCACCGTCGCTGGCATCGCCATCGCCGACGGCGCGGCCGGCGAGCGCAAGCAGAGCGACGACAAGCGCTCGGTGCCCCGGCCCAGTGATCCCCGCGCCGACGGCGACAAGACCCAGGTGGCGATGCGCTACTGACCTGTGCGAGCGTGCGCCCCGATCACCTGCACGCAGGATCGGAGCAGTCATGAGAGCCCTCCCCATCGTCGCGGCGCTGTTGGCCGCGTCCGCCAGCGTGGCGGCGCCCATCAAGGTGCCCACCACCACCTTCAAGCTGAAGAACGGCATGAGCGTGGTCTTGCACGAGGACCACAGCGTGCCGCGCGTGCACGTCGGGCTGCGCTTCGGCGTGGGCTCGTCGCGCGAGGCGCCGGGGCGCACGGGCTTCGCGCACCTGTTCGAGCACCTGATGTTCGAGGGCAGCGCCCACGTGCCCGAGGGCAAGTTCGATCAGTGGCTCGAGGCCGCGGGCGGCGAGAACAACGCGTACACGAGCGAAGACGTCACCTTCTATTACGAGGAGGTGCCGTCGAACGCCGTCGATCTGCCGCTCTTCTTGGACAGCGATCGCCTGGGCTTCTTCGTCGACAAGCTGGTGCCCGGCCTGGTGGACGGCCAGCGCGACGTGGTCAAGAACGAGCGGCGCCAGAGCATCGAGAACCGCCCCTTCGGCGACGTCGAGCTCTTGCTGCCGCCCACCCTCTATCCGAAGGGCCACCCCTACTCGTGGAGCGTCATCGGCTCCATGGAGGATCTGAGCGCCGCCTCCATCGACGACGTCAAGAGCTTCTATGGGAAGTGGTACGCGCCGGAGAACGCGACCTTGGTGCTGGTGGGCGACTTCGCCACCGCAGAGATGAAGAAGAAGGTCGAGCACTGGTACTCGGATGTGCCCGGCCGGGGGGCCGTGGAGAAGCCCAAGCCCGCGACCGTCACCTTGGCGGCCGAGAAGCGCCTGGTCATCGAGGACGCGCAGGCGCCCTTCGGCATGCTGCAGCTGGTGTGGCCCTCGGTGGAGCTGTACCACCAAGACGACGCCACCCTCGATCTCTTGGCCGACGTGCTCGGCGGCGGCGCCGGCGCGCGTTTGACCAAGCGCTTGGTGCACGAGCTCAAGATCGCGCAGCAGGTGATGGTGATGCAGCAGAGCATGGAGCGCGCCGGCAGCTTCAACGTCATCGTGCTGGCGAACCCCGGCGGCGACCTGGGCGCCATCGCCCGCGTGGTCGACGAGGAGCTGGCCAAGCTCAAGGCCGGCGGCGTGACTGCCGCCGAGCTCGAGCGCGCCCGCGCCGGCGTCGAGGCGGGCATGGCCGACGCGCTCGACTCGCTCGGCGAGAAGGCGCAGCGCCTGGCGCAGTACACGGCCGCGTGGGGTCAGCCCGACGGCTTCGAGCGCGACCTCAAGCGTTACCGCGACGCGACGGCGCCCGCGGTCACCGACGTGGCCAAGCGTCGGCTCGGCAAGGGTCGCGTGGTGGTGAGCGTGGTGCCGCCGGGGCAGACCTCGCTGGCGGTGACGAGCCCGATCGGAGGTGCACGATGAGGACGGTGTCGCAATCGATCGCCATCTCGGTGCTGCTCGCGCTCGTCGCCGTCGACGCACGCGGCGCGGCCCCCGATCGCAGCAAGCCCCCCGAGGCGGGCACCCCCAAGCCCTTCACGATCCCGCAGCCCACGGTGTTCACGCTCAAGAACGGCCTGACGGTGTGGCACGTGGCGCGCAAGCGCGCCCCGCTCGTCGACGTGCGCGCGGTCATCGACGCCGGGCCGCTCTTCGACCCGGCCGATCGCCCGGGCCTCGCCAAGTGGACGGCCGACCTGCTCACCGAGGGCTCGGGCGGCATGAGCGCGGTGGCGTTCTCCGACGCCGTGCAAACGCTCGGCGCCGAGGTGGCGAGCACCACCGACATCGACAACGCCTGGGCCAGCTTGCACGTGACCTCGGCGCGCTTCGCCCCCGCACTCAAGCTGTTCGCGCAGGCGCTCTTGCGCCCCGACTTCGCCGACGCCGAGTGGCGGCGCGTACGCGGGCAGATCTTCGGCGAGATGATGTACCAAAGCCAGGAGCCGCAAGAGCTGGCGAAGCTCGCCGCGCAGCGCGCCAATTGGGGCGCCGAGCATCGCCTGGGCAGCGCCATTGGCGGCACGCCCCGCGCGCTCGTGCAGGTGTCGCCGGCGGAGCTCAAGGCCTTCCACGCGGCGCACTACCGCCCCGACACCACCACGCTCATCGTCGTGGGCGACATCGAGCAAGTGGCGCTCACCAAGCTCCTCGAGGCCGAGCTCGGCACGTGGAGCGCGAGCGGACCCGCGCCTGCGGCGCCCGTGCTGCGCGGGCCTTTGGCGCGCAGCACGCGCGCGCTCTACACGGTGCAGGTGCCCGACGCGCCGCAGACCGTAGTGCGCGTCGCCATCCCCGCGCCCGCGGGCACCTTGCCCTTCACCGCCGACGAGGACGTGATGAACACGCTGCTCGGCGCGTCGTTCACCTCGCGCCTCAACACCAACCTGCGCGAGACCCACGGCTACTCCTACGGGGCGGGCTCGCGCGTGTCGATCAACCGCGCCGGCGCGGTGTTCATGGTGATGAGCTCGGTGAACGCGCCCACCACGGCGCCGGCCCTCGCCGAGATCATGATCGAGCTCGAGCGCATCCGCGCCCCGGCCACCGACGAGGAGACGGTGCGCGCACGCAACGTCGCCGCGCTGACGGTGCCCTCGGCCTTCGACAGCGGGCGCGCCACCGCCGCGCAATGGGCTGACTTCGCCGCGCAGAAGCTCGATCGCGCGCGCCTGCAGCAGTTCGTCGACGGGGCGCAGCAGGTCGACGCCAAGGCGCTGCAGGCCGCGGCCCTGCGCCTGGTGCGCCCCGACGAGGCCGCGCTCATCGCCGTCGGCGATGTGGCGCAGCACGGCAAGGGCATCCCGGGCATCGAGCGCGCCGTCGTGCTCAGCGTCGACGATCTCTTGCCCGGCCTGGCCGAAGCGGCGGCGGCCCTGGGGGGCGAGGGCTGAAGCGCGCCGGCGCGCTCGCGCTGGTGGCGGCCCTGTCGGGCTGCATCAGCGAGCGCATCCTCGTCGTGGGGCACGACGGCAAGGCGCTGGTGAGCCGGCCGGCCTTCGACAAGGTTGAGCGCAGCACCGAGGAGCTGCGCCGCCTGCCCTTCAAGGACGAGGTGCCCGCCGAGGCCATGACGGTGGCCGAGGTGAAGGCGTGGTTCGATCGCTACGCCGAGGCGCGCAAGCTCGAGCTCGCCAAAGAAGACCGCCTCTATCACCGCTTGGGCATCTTGCCGCCCACGCTCTCGACAGCGGAGGCCTACAAGGGCTTTTTGGCCGACTTCGTGGGTGGCCTCTACGACGACGGTGCCAAGCGCATGGTGCTGGTGTCGGACTACGCGTGGTGGGCCAAGGCGCAGCAGGACCTGGTGGGCGCGCTCACGGGCGTCGATTGGGCCTACGAGGTGTTCTTGGCGCACGAGCTGGTGCATGCGCTGCAAGACCAGCACTTCGGCCTGGCAGATCAGCTCCGGGGCGGCGTGTACGACGACAACGACGACGCGGCCTTCGTGAGGAAGACCATCCTCGAGACCGACGCCAACGTGGCGGGCATGGCGCACTTCTTCGGCATGGACCTGTCGCGCTTCGCCGTGCGCAAGGCCTTCTTCTTGTTCGTGCGTTACAACAACCTGCTGAACGGCCCGCTCCTGCAGCTGCTGGCGGGCAAGACGCCCTCGTACTTCAGCAAGCAGGGCTTCTCGCAATACGAGCTCGGCTTGTCCTTCGTCGAGCGCAAGCTCGACAAGGGCGGGCAGGAGGAGCTGTCGCGCGCCTACCTGCGCGTGCCCGGCGAGCCGGGTGCCTTGCCTGAGAGCACCGAGCAGCTCCTGTGGCCAAAGAAGCAGGCCGCGGCCACCCTCGATCGCCCGGTGCCCATCGCGCCGTTGTTGGCGCCGCCCACCAGCGTGCCGGGGAGCAGCTCGATCTCCACCAACGTGTTCGGCGCGCTCTCGCTCAAGCACTTCTTGGAGCCATTGCTCGGCGCCCTCGAGGCCGACGCGGTGGCAAACGGGTGGGGCGGCGATCGCTACGATCTCTTCGACGATGAGGGCGCCACGCTGATGGTGTGGCGCACCACCTGGGACAGCGACGAGGACGCGCAGCAGTTCGTCGACGCCTGGACGCGCAGCGTGCCGCGCCGCTACGGCGAGCGCGCCGGCGCGCCGCAGGTGGAGGGCGCGCGCGTGCGCTTCACCATCCCCGCGGCTCCCAAGGAGGCGCGCAAGGTGCGCACCACGCGCGACGAGCTGATCCACCTCGAGCGCCGCGGGCGCGACGTGCTGGTGCTCGAGGGCGCGCGCGCCGAGCACGTGGACGCGCTGGTGCACGAGGGCTTCGCCGCGCTGGTGCCCGGGCCGCGCGCCGAGCCCGATCGCGCGCGCATCGAGGCCAAGGCGCGCGCGCTCGAGCAGCAGCTCGGCAAGCTGCCGCCGCCGCGCCCACGCCCGAACCTCGCCGAGCGCTTGTTCTTGCCGGCGCGCCTGATGGCCTTTCGCACCGGCGCTGGCCTCGGCGTCGTGCACGACGAGGGCGGTCCCCTCCCCTTCCCCGTGAGCGACAGCGAGCTGCGCTGGGGCATGCGCCCCGGCGTCGAGCTGGCGCTGCCCTTGGCCTTGTCGACGTCGCTCACGACCCCGGTGGGGCAGACGGTGCTCGGCCTGCGGCCGCGGTGGTATCCGCCCCTCGCCCTCGAAGCGGATGTGCAGCTCGGGCATTCGCTGACGCTGCACGATGACCTGCTGCTCGCGGCGCAGCTCGGCCTGCACTCGCTCGGTGCGAGCGACAGCTCACGCAGCGCGGCCACCGGTGCGCTGCTGCGGCCCTTCCCGCAGCTCGTGCTGGCGCCGGGCGCCGCGCTCGTCGACGAGGGCGCCGCAGGGCGTCGCGTGTTCCTCGGCGGCGCGCTCACCCGTGGCTTCGGCGCGCAACCGCTGGTGGAGCTCGAGGTGATCGACGGGCTGTTCGTGTACGAGAGCTCGCTCCTGGGCTTTGACGTGCGAGAGCGTGGCTTGCGCTTCGTGGTGCAGACGCACGTGGCGGGGGTGCTGTTGTATTTTTGAGGGGGGCGGCGGTTGGGATCGCGGCGTCTTTGGATTGGCACGGGCGTGCTGGTTTGAGCGCGGCGTCGCGTGGGAATTCGCTCGACAATCGACCCGTCGTTTGGCTATTGGTGAGCAGTCATTGGGGGAATGATGGCTCGGCGGTCTCTCTCTCTCTCTCT
>JADZDP010000123.1 GCA_020850995.1 Deltaproteobacteria bacterium | reverse complement strand
TCGAAGTCGATGCGCTGGTCCTCCACCGGCTCGCGCTCGAGCTTGGCGCGCACGCGTTGGTACACCACCTCGGCGCTCGCGTCGGTCACGCCCTCCGCGATGCCGATGGCGCGGGCGAAGGTGCGCGCGTCGGGCGCGTACTCGTCGAGCGCCTTGAGCGCGGCGCGCCCGAGCTTCTGTGCCGAGTCGTGCTTGAAGAGCTGCGCGCCGCCGTACACCGAGTGCACCGGTTGCCGCGACGCGCTCTCACCGACGAAGCGCCGCGTGATCGGCGCGTTGGCCTCGCGCAAGCGGGAGGTGGTCTCGGCCAGGAAGGCCGGCGGCAGCGAGGTCTGGGTCATCGGCGGTCTTTCCGTCGACGTCCCTTCACGGTCAATCCCCGAGCGGCTAGACGCTGCACCGTGAGCACCGCAGTCGACACCGCTTTCCTCTCGACCCGCGTGGTCGCCGGCGGCGTCGTGCAGCCGGCCGCCGTGCTGGTGAAGGACGGCCGCATCATTGACGTGGTCGCGCCTACCGCGCGCCCGCGCGACTGCGACGTGATCGACGTGCTCGACGCCGTGCTCCTGCCCGGGCTGGTGGACACGCACGTGCACGTCAACGAGCCCGGCCGCACCGCGTGGGAGGGCTTCGCCACCGCCACGCGCGCCGCGGCGCTCGGCGGCATCACCACCATCGTCGACATGCCGCTCAACTCGCTGCCGCCCACAACCTCGGTGGCGGCCTTCGAGGAGAAGCTGGCCGCGGCCAGCGGGCAGCTCGCTATCGACGTGGGCTTCTGGGGCGGCCTGGTCCCCGGCAACACCTCGTCGCTCGCGCCCCTGGTGGAGCGCGGCGTGCTCGGCTTCAAGTGCTTCCTCATCGACTCCGGCGTGCCCGAGTTCAAGAACGTCGAGCGCGGCGACCTCGAGCGGGGCCTTGGCACCCTGCGCGACGCCGGCGTGCCGCTCTTGGCCCACGCCGAGCTGCCCGGGCCCATCGACGACGCTGCCGCCGCCGCCGCCGCCCTCGATGTCAAGAGCTACCGCCACCACCTAGTGGGCCGCCCCAAGGCCGCCGAGGACCTGGCGGTGGCGCTCTTGATCGAGCTGTGCCGCGCGCACCGCGCCCGCGTTCACGTGGTGCACCACTGCTCGTCGAGCTCGCTGGCCGCCATCGAGGCCGCGCGCCACAGCGGCCTGCCGTTTTCGGCCGAGACCTGCCCGCACTACCTCAGCTTCGCCGCCGAGGACATTCACGACGGCGCCACGCACTTCAAGTGCACGCCGCCTATCCGCGAGCGCGACAACCGCGAGGCGTTGTGGGGCGCCTTGTGCTCCGGCGTGCTCGACGCCGTGGTCAGCGACCACTCACCGTGCACAGCGGCGCTCAAGCGCATGGACCTCGGCGACTTCGATCGCGCCTGGGGCGGCATCTCGGGCCTGCAGCTCTCCTTGCCCGCCACGTGGACGGGCGCGCGCGCCCACGGCGCGAGCCTCGTCGATCTCGCGCGCTGGATGAGCGAGCGCCCGGCCGCGCTGGCGGGCCTGGCGAACAAGGGCGCCATCGCCAAGGGCAAAGACGCCGACCTGGTGGCCTTCGACCCCGACGCCACCATCACCGTCGACCAGAGCCTGCTGGCGCACAAGAACCCCCTCACGCCCTATCACGGGCGCACGCTCTACGGCGCCGTGCGCGCAACCTGGCTGCGCGGGCGCCTGGTGACGAGCCGCGGCAGCGACCTCACCTCCAGAGACGGCCGCCTGCTCCTGAAGGGAAGGACCGCGTGAGCACCAACGCCAACGAGCTCGCCTCATTCACCGACCTCGTCGACCTGGCGAGCGAGCGCCTGGGCGGCGCCAGCATCCACTGCAGCGACGACTTCTTCGCCGGCATGGAGAACCTGGTGAAGGCCAAGGAGCCGGTGTGGGACGAGCACGCCTACACCGACCGCGGCAAGTGGATGGACGGCTGGGAGTCGAAGCGCGCGCACCGGGAGAACCACGTCGACGCAGACGGCGGCGAGCACCACGACGACTGCATCGTGCGCCTGGGCGCGCCGGGCCTGGTGCGCGGCGTGGTGGTCGACACGGCGTTCTTTCGCGGCAACTACCCGAGCCACTGCGCCATCGCCGGCGCCGTCGTCGATGGCTTTCCCTCGGCGCGCGCCGTCGCCGCCGAGGCGCGCTGGCTGCCGCTGCTGCCGAAAAGCCCGCTGACGGGCAACAGCAAGAACACCTTCGCCATCGAGAGCGAGCTGCGCGTGACCCACGTGCGCCTGCGCATCTTCCCCGACGGCGGCGTGGCGCGCCTGCGCGTCTACGGCGAGCCCCTGCCCGACTGGCGCGTGCACGGCGGCCTCGAGGGTGAGCTCGACCTCGCGAGCTGTGAGCTCGGTGGTCTGGTGGTGGCGTGCAGCGACATGTTCTTCGGCTCGCGCCACAACCTGCTGTTCCCGGGCTTCTCTTCCGGCATGCACGACGGCTGGGAGACGCGCCGCTCGCGCCGCGCGGGCTTCGACTGGGCGGTGGTGCGCCTGGCGGCACGCGGCGCGCCGCGGCGCGTAGTGGTCGACACCTCGCACTTCAAGGGCAACTGCCCCGAGAGCTTCGCCCTCGAGGGCTGCGAGCGCTACGAGGGCGAGCGCAGCGCGTGGCGCGAGCTGGTGGCGCGCGTTCCCTTGCAGCCGCACACGCGCCACGTGCTCTTCCCCGCGCCGGATGCCGCCGCCTGCTCGCATGTGCGCTTGCGCGTCTTCCCCGACGGTGGCCTGGCGCGCTTCCGTCTCTTCGGCGTGCTCGACGACGCCGAGCGACAGGTGCAGCGGGTGCGGCGGCTCAACGCCATGACCCGCGATGAGGCAGAAGCCGCGCTGCACACCTGCTGCGGATCGCGCGCCTTCGCGGCGCAAGTGACCAGCGCGCGACCCTTCGTTGATCTCGCAGCGCTCGGCCGTGCCGTCGACGCCGCCTTCGGCGCGCTCACCGAGGCCGATTGGCTCGAGGCCTTCGCCGCGCACCCGCGCATCGGCGGCACGAGGCCCGCGGGTCACGCGAGCGCTGCATCGCAAGCGCAGTCGGGGCAGGAGCAGCGCGGAATGGGCGTGGCCGACGCCGCGCTGACAGCGCGCATGGCGGAGCTCAACGAGCAGTACGCCAAGAAGCACGGCTTCATCTACATCGTGAAGGCCAGCGGCAAGAGCGCCGCCGAGCTGCTGGCGCTGCTCGAGGCGCGCCTCGGCAACGACCGTTCCACGGAGCTCAAGACCGCGGCCGAGGAGCAGCGCAAGATCACGGCGCTGCGGCTCGCGCGCATCGCGTAGGAGGACCCATGGCCACCATCACCACCCACGTGCTCGACACGGCGCGCGGCAAGCCCGCCGCGGGCGTGACCGTCACCCTGGAGGTGCTCGACGGCGAGGGCTCGCGCGTGATCGCGCGCGGCGCCACCGACGACGACGGCCGCTGCAAGACCCTCACCAGCGGCGAGGGTGTGCCCGCGGGCAGCTACCGCATCGGCTTCGACACCGGTGCCTACTTCGCGCGTCAGGGCACCGAGACCTTCTTCCCGCGCGCGCTCATCGAGTTCGTGGTGCGCGACGCGGGCGCGCACTTCCACGTGCCCCTGCTCGTCGCGCCCTTCGGCTACTCCACTTACCGCGGGTCCTGAGGCGCCCGGGTGCGCGCTACCTGCAAGCCTGTGTCAGCGGCGCAATCGTTGCGTCGCAGTCGGTGCCGTTGAAGGTGCAGGTTTGGTAGTCGGCGCTCTCGCCGCAGGGGGTGACCTCCAACGACACCCAGCCGCTGCCGCGACAGCCACCCGAGCCATTGGGCTGGCACGTGCCGGCCAGGTCGATGTCCACGGCTTCCTCCAGACGATCGCAGTCGTAGTCGAACGACACCTCGTCTGGTGGGCAGGTGCTGCCGAACTGGCAGTACCCCACGGTGAACGCACCGAGCTGGTGGGAGTGCACATCGGGGTTGGTGTCGTGGCAGTCGCCACCACAAGCGCGGGCCGGTCCGTCGCCGTCGCCGTCACCTTCGATGAGCGGGAAGCTGCATTCGCTGTCGACGCAGACGTTCTCTGTGCACGCGTTATCGTCATCGCAGGTGATACCGGCGCCATACTGGCACACGTGGTTGATGCACATCTCGTCGCCGTTGCACCGCTCGTTGTCGTCGCCACACTCGAGGTGGTTGTGGCAACTGTAGCGGCAGTCGTTGTCGCAGCCGTCGCCATCGATGGCGTTGCCGTCTTCGCACTCCTCGCCATCGGCGTGGTCGATGAGCAGATCGCCGCAGATGCTCGTGGCGCATTCTTCCTCGAGGCAGAGGCCCATGACGCCCGGCAGACCCTCTGGCGCGCAGCGCACGCCGTCGTGCGCGCCGGCGCAGGGGCTTGCCTCATCGTGTGACGAGCCGACCTCGATCGAGACGCTCACGTCCGCCGTGGTCCCGGGTGGGCCGTACAGCCACAGCTTGAGCGGCTTCTTGCTCATGCGCTTTCCCTTCAAGGTCACCACGCCCGGGCCGTGCGCGCCGGACTCGACGGCGCCGTGCGGACCCACGAGCGCCGCCGAGATCCCCGGAGGCAGTGTGGCGTTGACGATCAGCGTGTCGTCGTCGGAGCCCACGGGCGGCGACTCCGGCAGCGCGACGGGAACAGTGGCGATCCCCCCGCCGAGCGCCACGTTCATGATGGCGTCGACCAGGTTGGGCGCCAGGCCGCCGGGCGGCACGGGCGCGCCGGCGATGCTGACCGCGGTGGGCGTCAGCGGATAGGCGTCGCAGCCGTCGGCAACCCCGTCGCCGTCGAGGTCGCTCAACACGAGGCTCGGTCCGACGCCCAGGTCGGGGTTGCCGCTGCTGGAGGCGACCACCTCATCGAACCCCGCCGGGCAGGGATCGCACACGTCGCCGATGTCATCGCCGTCCACATCCGCCTGGTCGGCGTTGGCAAGAAACGGGCAGTTGTCGTCGAAGCCCCACACGTCGTCACCGTCGGTGTCCGGGTCGCACGCGTCGCCATCGCCGTCGGCGTCGCTGTCGATCTGGTCGGGGTTGTCGTCGAGCGGGCAGTTGTCCAGGTCGTCGAGCAGGCCGTCGTTGTCGGCGTCCTCGTCGCACGCGTCGCCTTCGCCGTCGTTTCCGGCATCCTGCTGTCCGGGGTTGAGCTGATCGGGACAGTTGTCCTCGTCGTTGACGACCCCATCGCCGTCCCGATCCTGGTCACACAGGTCACCGACGTCGTCGAAGTCGGCATCGGCCTGCGAGGGATTGGCGGTGAAGACGCAGTTGTCGGCCCCGTCAGCGATGCCGTCGGCGTCGAGGTCTTGAAGGTCGTTGCAGTCGGCCGCGGGTGTCGGAAGCACATTGACCAGGTGCCAGGCCGCTTGCATGGCGCACGCACCGGCCGACGGAGCCTGGAGGCTCACCGGGTTTGCCATCGCCGCGGCCACTGCCATCACCGCAATGTCTTCGAAGTTGCTGTTGAGCTGCGTCTGGTCGTGGGTGGCGAACGCCACCTTGGCAGCGTGGACGGCCTGCGCCGTGGTCATCGGGTCGAGCTGGGCCGTTGCGAGCAATCCCGCGCCCACGCCCGTGTAGCTAGCCTTCCAGTAGGCGCACCAGGCGCGATTGGCGATCGATGAGTTCATGTGCACACCACCGTTGTCGGTGCTCATGGTGAGGAAGTCCGACATGGTCTCGGGGCACGGCACTGAGTTGCTGCTGTCGTCCTGGCACGCGTCGATGGCCGTGGGGTTGCACAGGTCACGGATCGGATTGCGACCGCCAGCGTCGCGCATTCGCATCCGCTGGACACCGTCTTCAACGACGCCGCCGTACCAGTAGAGCTGCAGCAGCTCCCCAAGCACGTCGCTGAAGCTCTCGTTCAGCGCGCCCGATTCGCCGTTGTAGGTGAGCTTGAGATTGACCCAGTTCCGGCCGTGCATGAACTCGTGACCCACCACGTCGAGCCCGACCCAGTTCGAATCCGCGAGATGGATTTGATGGTCGACGACGAAGTGCCGAAACAGCGCGTTGGTGGTCTCGTCGGATAGGTGCTTCACGTCGAGCTCGTCGTTCTGCCCGGTGGCGCCGTTGTACGAGAGCTCCTGAGCAAAGAAGGTTTTGGGCCCGCGAATGGACAACTCAGTCGTCCTCGCGAGCGATCCATCGTCGCTGGCGGGGTCGCGTCCTCGGTCCGTGGCGACGGCCACGGCCCTGCGGGGCTCCTTGCCATCGACGCGCCTCGCTCGCGATCACCGATCGACTTGTCCGTTCGCGGGCCCCAAGGCACGTGGCGTATGGGTCATCCTGATCTTGCTGCTGCTCGTTGGTGCCGGCGCGTGCTCGACCGATCAACCAAAGGCGCCCGCCGTCGTCGACGCCGGCGCGGCGCGGCCGGTCGCCATCGACGCGGGCGCGGCAGACGCGGGCACGCCCGTCGCCGCGACGGCGCACGACGCGGGGCCGAGCGACGCCGGCGCGCTGCCAGCGACCGCCGCGCCGCTCACTGCGTCAGCCGACCCGACGCCGGCTGCCCCCGAGCGGCCCGTGGCCGCGCCGGCCAAAGGCACGGTCTTCGATCGGGTGCTCGCCAAACCCAAGGAGCGCGGCGCCGACCCGGCGCAGATCAAGGCGCTCATCGAGCAGCGCACCAAGCTCAAGGTCGAGCTCACCCGCCGCACCGCCGGCACCTGGGTGTTGATCCAGCTCGCCGCCGTCCCCGGGGGCCGCACCGAGCGCGACCAGCGCGAGGCCATCCGCGCGCTCGAAGGTCTCGGCATCTTCGCGGTCGTCGAGGGCGATCGCCTGGTGAAGGTGAAGACGCCGTGAGCACACCTCGACAGCGACGACGTTTGTGCGTGTTCTGTGGCGCCGCCGCCGGCGTCGCGCCTCGCTACCGCGAGGTCGCGCGCGCCTTCGGCGCCGCCGCCGCCACGCGCGGCTTCGGCCTGGTGTACGGCGGCTGCAGCACCGGGTTGATGGGCGCGGTGGCCGACGGCGCCCTCGACGCCGGTGGCGAGGTCACCGGTGTCCTGCCCGACGTGCTCGGTGGGCGCGAGCCTGGCCACCCGCGCCTCACCGAGCTGTTGCGCGTGCCCGACATGCACACGCGCAAGGCGGTGATGACCGCGCTGGTCGACGGCTTCGTGGCGCTGCCCGGCGGCTACGGCACGCTCGACGAGCTGTTCGAGGCGCTCACCTGGCGCCAGATCGGCACGCACGCCAAGCCGGTGGCGCTGCTCGACGTCGACGGCTACTTCGCGCCGCTCATCACCTTTATCGATCAGGCGACGCGCGCCGGCTTCGTGGCCGAGCGCGCGCGCCACTTCTTCTTCGTGGAGCAGAGCGCCGAGCGGCTGCTTGACGAGCTCGCCCGCATCGTTGCCACCGAAGCTAGCGCCCCAGGTCCGCGATGAAGTCCTGCAGGATCAGGTTCTCGACGTCGTCGGGGTTGGCCGCGATGTGCGCCTTGTAGGCCCGGATCGCGTCCTTCTTCTTGTTGACGGTCTTGTAGGCGTTGCCGAGGTTCTTCCACGCGGTGGCGTGCTTGGGCGCCAGCCTGACGCAACGCTCGAGCACCTCGGTGCCGCGCTTGAGGTTGGCGGCCTCGGTGCCCATGCGCACGATCAGCGTCTCGCCCATGGCGCACACCGAGGCCGGGTTCTGCGGATCGGCCTTGAGCGCCTTCTCGTAGGCCTTGAGCGCCCCGACGTCGTCGTCTTGGGCGCCGAGGATGTCGGCCAGCTCGAGCCACGCATCGGAGCGCTTGGAATCGATGCGCACGGCGGCGTCGAGCGACTCCTTGGCCTCCTTGGTGCGCCCGAGGTCGCGCTGCACCTTGGCCAGCATGTAGTAGGCGTCGACGAAGTCGGGATCGATGCCGGTGGCTTTCTTGAGCGCATCGATGGCCTCGAGGGGCGCGCCCATGGCCTGGTTCACCACGCCGAGCTGGTAGGCGTAGACCGGCTCCTCGGGCGCGAGCTCCATGGCCTGCTTGAGCAGGCGCTCGGCGCTCTTCGGATCGCTCTGCTTGAGCACCAAGCCCTGCATGGCGAGCACCTCGGCCACGTTGGGGCGCAGCTGGCCGGCCGTGTCGACGAAGCCCTTGGCGCGCACCTGGTCCTTGAGCTCGATGGCCGCGACCGCGGCGTGCAGGTAGGGCTGGAAGGCGTTGGGCGCGAGCTGCATGGCATGCTCGTACTTGCCGAGCGCGGCCTTGAAGTCGGTGCGCGCCGCGAGCACGTCGCCCGAGGCCACGATGACCATGGGGTTCTTGGCGTCGAGCAGCAGCGCCTCGTTCACTTGGCGCTCGGCTTCGTCGACGCGCCGCATGGCGATCAGCATCGCCGCGAAGCGCGCGCGCGTGTCGGTGTCTTTGGGGTTCTCCTCGAGCGCCTTCTTGTATTCCTTCTCGCCCTGCTCGAACTGGCGCCGACGTGCGTACGCGAAGGCCTTGGCCGCGCGCACCTTGGCGGCGTCCGTTGGCCCCACCTGATCTTCGGCCTCGGTAGCGCGCCGCACCGCCTCGGTGAGCTTGCCCTGCTCGATCAGGTCGTAGACCAGCTCCACCACCGCGTCGCCGCGCTTGGGGTCGAGCTTGACCGCCTTCTCGAACTGCTGGCGCGACTCGTCGAGCTTCGACATCTCGCGCGCCGCCATGCCGAACCAGAACGCGAGCTGCGCGTTGTCGGGGTACTTCTTGGCGGCCACTTGCAGGTCGGAGTACGCCGACAGCGCGTCGCGTCCACCCATCTTGGCGCGCGCCGTCACGATCTGGCCGTCGACGTCGTCGGGGTTCAGCTCGAGCAGCACCTTGCCGTTGGCCAACGCGGCCTCGTAGTCGCGCAGGCGCAGCGCCAGATCGGCCGCTTGCGCGCGGACCTGGCGGTTCTGCGGCACCAGATCGATGGCGCGCTGCAGGTGACGCAGCGCCTCGGCGTTCTGCCCTGCGGACAGCGCGATCTCGGCGCGCCCGATGAACGCCTGCGAGCGCTGCGCCGGCGCGGCGAGCTCGCCGAGCTTGCCCTCGCTGACGTCGGTGAGCAGGGTCTTGGCTTCGTCGATGGTGGCGCTCTTGGCCGCCAAGAGCTTGCCGCGCAGCAGGTTGGAGCGCGGGTGCTTGTCGTTCTGCCCGAGCACCTTGCCGAGGTACTCGAGCGCGGGGTCGGGATTGTTGGTGGTGGCGAGCGCGCGGGCCTGCAAGAACAGCGCGACCTGGCGTTGCGTAGAGACCTGCAGCGCCGAGTCGTACGCCTTGATCGCGCCCTCGAGATCGCCCTTGCCCTCGTAGCCGAGGCCGAGGAAGACCCAGGCCTCGGCCTTCCCCTCGGGCGTCTTGGCGGTCTCGGTGAGCGGCTTCACCGCCGCCATGCCCTTCTCCCATTGCTTGTCGCTGTAGGCAGAGGCCGCCTCGCCGATGGCGCGCCCCACCTCGTCGCTCTCGACCAGCGGCAAGACGGCGCGCAGCTGCGCGACGAAGGGCACGAGGTCGTCGACGGCGATGAGGTAGGCCAAGAAGCGCGCCTGCTGTCCGGCGGCTTTCTTCGCGCTGTCGGGGAAGGGCGTGACGGCCTTGCCCGCCTCCACCGTCTTGCCCGCCTGTTCGGCGCCCTGGCGGTAGCTCACGTAGGTGTCGTCGGCGAGCAGCGTGTCGAAATCCTGGTCGACCGCGGGCAGGGCGATGGGCGGCGGCGCCTCTTCGATAGGCTTGGGCTTCTCGACGACCACGGGCTCCTTCGGCTTGAACAGCAGCTTGAGCCCGAAGTAGCCGTAGTCGGTGACGAAGTTGAGCGCCACGCCGGCGGCCACCAGCACCACCGTGATCATGGTGGCCGCGAGCACGATGGGCGTCTTGCCCGATCGCCCGCCCGATCGTCGGCGCTCGACGCCTTCCTTGGCCTTCTCGGCGTCGAGCAGCTGGTTGGTGTCGACGGCCAGCTCACCAGACGCCGTGCGACCGCCAAGGTGCGGCATGGGCAGGTCGCTGAGCGAGCCGTCGCGCGGCACCGGCAGGTCGGAGTGCGAGCGGTCGCGGGGCGCGGGGAGGTCCTCGAAGCTGGAGCCCTTCGGGACCGGCAGGTCGCCCAGGCCCGCCAGCGCCGACGCCATGGCCTTTTGGATGTCGGCGGCGAAGGCCGGAATTTGCGCCAGCGGTCGCCAGGTCACGCCGTCGGTAGACGCCTCCTCGCTGCCGAGGAGCTCACCCTTGTGGAACATGGTGAGCACTTGCGTGGTGGAGAGCGGACCGAGCACGCGCCCCGAGCGCTTGCGGATCTGAAAGGACTCTTCCCGCGGCGCCGACGAGGGGGCGCCGGCGTCGTTGATGAAGCCGAGCGGGTCGCCGCCGGGCGTTCCCACGGTGCTTTGCCCGTGAAAGGGGTGCGGCGGGCGGCTGTCGGACCTGCTCGAGTCCTGCCCACCCTCGCCGAAGATGTCGCCGATGGACATCGACTTCGAGCCCATTGGCGCGGACGCTTGCGGCGGCGGCGGCGGCGGCGAGGAGCCGAAGATGTCCTCCATCGATGGCATGGGCGCCTGGGGGCGGACCCCGCCGGTGCCCGGCAGAGGCACTGGGATGGCGCCCCCACGCCCTGCGCCCGGCAGCGGCACCGCGCCAGCGCCGCCAGCGCCCGGCAAGGGCACCGCGCCAGCGCCACCCGCGCCGGGCAAGGGCACCGCGCCGCCACCGCCAGCGCCCGGTAAGGGCACCCCGGCGCCCCTGGCGGCCCCTGGCAGCGGAACCGCTGCGGCCTTGGCGCCCGGCAGTGGCACGGCGCCGCCGCCGCCCGGCAAGGGCACCGCCGCCGCGGCGTTCGGCGACTGGACGACGAAGGTGTGCTTGCACCGGGGGCAGTTGATGGACACCCCTTGCGGTGGGATGCGGCCCTCGTCGACGTTGTACTGCGCCTGGCACTGGGGGCAGCTAATCTGCATTGCGGTTCCTGGATCCCCGTCGTCGGGATGTCTCCCCCAGGTAGCACGTCGCGCGCACCGGCCGCAAAGGTGCGCCGCCACGTCCGCGCCTTGTGGGGACATCCACTTTGCGGTCGGGAGCACCCTCGGCTACATGGCGACCGTGTCCCGCACCGCCCTCACCGCTGTCGCCGTCTCGCTCGTGCTCGCCGTCGCCGTGGTCGCTGCGTCGGCCTGCACGGCCTTCGAGACCAACCTCCAAGACACCGACGTCGACTACGCGCAGACGGCCAAGGCCAACTTCGACCAGGGTGAGCAAGCGTTCGCCGATGGGCGCTTCACCGAGGCCGTCAAGTTCTTCGAGCACACCAAGAACAAGTTCCCCTATTCGAAGTTCGCCGTGCAGGCCGAGCTGCGCACCGCCGACGCGCACTTCGCGCGCGAGAAGTGGCTCGAGGCGGCCGATGCCTACAAGATCTTCTGCCGCTTCCACCCTCGTGACGAGAAGGTGGCCTATGCCACCTATCGGGTGGCGCTCGCCTACGCAAAAGAGATCGACCAAGACGTGTGGTGGATGCCGTCCGCCGTCGAGCGCGACCAGAGCGCGGCCCGCGACGCCATCCGCGCCTTCGACGAGTACCTGGCGCGCTTCCCCGACGACGAGAACGCCGCCGAAGCCAAGAAGCTCCGTGTGGACGCGCGCGCGCGCCTGGCCGACGCCGACCTGTACGCGGCGCGCTTCTACGAGGAGCGCGAGAAGTGGAAGGGCGCGATGTGGCGCTATCAGCGCGTCGCCAACGAGTATGGCGACACGCCGGGCGCCGCCGCGGCGCTCTTGCGCGCGGCCCAGCTCGCCGACGACCAGCTCGCCGACGCCGCCGCGGCCACCCTGCTCTACGAGCAGCTCGTGCGCGAGCACCCAGCTGCGCCTGAGGCCACCGACGCCAAGCGCGCGCTGGCCGCGCGCAGCAAGAGCCCGGGCACGCCGCCCTCGCCCTTGCCCGCCACCACGCCAACACCGGCGTCCTGACACAGGGTTGCGGGCGCGCGCTCAACGGGCCAAGCGGCGCCCATGAGCATCGCCGATCTCACCGCGCCCACGCCCGAGCACCAGATGTTGCGCGACGCCGTGCGCGCCTTCGTCGCGGCCGAGGTGGAGCCGCAAGCGCTCGAGCACGACCGCGCCGAGCGCTTCAACCTGCCGCTCTTTCGCAAGCTCGGCTCGCTGGGCCTCCTGGGCGTCACGGTGCCCGAGGCCGACGGCGGCGCCGGCATGGACGCCACCGCGGCGGTCATCGCGCACGAGGAGCTGTCGGCGGCCGACCCCGGCTTCACGCTCGCCTACCTCGCGCACGCGATGTTGTGCGTGAACAACCTGGCCCACAACGCCGACGCCGCGCAGAAGCGGCGCTGGCTGCCCAAGCTGATCTCGGGCGAGCACGTGGGCGCCATGGGCATGAGCGAGCCCGGCGCCGGCACCGACGTCATGGGCATGAAGACCACGGCGCGGCGCGACGGCGACCACTACCTCGTCAGCGGGCGCAAGATGTGGATCACCAACGGCGCGCAAGACGATCAGGGCACGCCGTGCGACCTGATGCTGTTCTACGCGCGCACCGGCGGGCCCGACGAGCGGCCGCAGATCTCCACCTTCGTCGTCGAGCGCGGCATGCCGGGCTTCGCCGTGGGGCAGAAGATCCGCGACAAGACCGGCATGCGGGCGTCGAACACCGCCGAGATGGTGCTCGACGACTGCCGCATCCCCGCGGCCAACCGCCTGGGCGACGAGGGCAGCAGCGTCAAGCACATGATGCGCAACCTGGCGCTCGAGCGCCTCACCCTCGCGGCCATGTCGCTCGGCATCGGGCGCCGCGCCCTCGAGGTGATGGTGCGCTACGCCGACGAGCGGCAGGCCTTCGGCAAGCCGCTGTCGTTCTTTGGGCAGGTCCAGCGCCACATCGGCGAGAGCTACGCGGAGCTGATGGCGTGCCGCGCCTACGTGTACGACACGGCGCGGCGCCTCGAGCTCGACGGCTATGGCATGCGCCTCGACACCGACGGCGCCAAGCTGGTGGCCTCCACCATGGGCAAGAACGTGGCCGACCGCGCCATGCAGGTGCTGGGGGGGTACGGCTACGTCGGCGAGTACGTCGTGGAGCGCCTGTGGCGCGACGCCAAGCTCCTCGAGATCGGCGGCGGCACCAACGAGGCGCACCAGAAGAACATCGCGCGCGACCTGTCGAAGGGCGGCTTCCCCTGGGGGTGAGGGCCGGGTAGGTCCTGTATGACGCCGGGCCCCGGTCGGCCGCCCGATCTCGCTGGGGGCCGGCGAAATGGAGCCTCCGCGTCGACGCGGGTAGAATCCCGCTGTGGCCATCTCGAAGAGTGAGCCGCGGCTGCCCGCGGCTCCCATCTTGCCGATCCCCAAGCGCATCGCGCGCTACGAGGTGATCGATCGCTTGGCCACGGGCGGGATGGCCGAGGTGTTCATCTGCTGCGAGCGCGGCCACGCCGGGCTCGAGCGCCTGGTCGTCGTCAAGCGCATCCTGCCGCACCTGGCGGTGCACGCGTCGTTCGTGGAGATGTTCTTGGCCGAGGCGCGCTGGGTGGCGCGCATGAACCACCCGAACATCGTGCAGGTGTACGAGCTCGGCGAGGACGGCGGCGCGCCCTACCTCGCCATGGAGTACGTGCCGGGCTCGTCGGTGCGCGACGTGGTGGTGGCCGCCATCGAGCGCGAGATCCCCACGCCCATCGGCGCCGCGCTCGGCATGATCGCGCAGGCCTGCGCCGGCGCCCACGCGGCCCACGAGCTGTGCGACCCGAGCGGGCAGCCGCTCGGGCTCGTGCACCGCGACATCTCGCCCCACAACCTGATGGTGACGGCCGAGGGCCACACCAAGCTGCTCGACTTTGGCATCGCCAAGGCCACCGAGGTGGCCGACCTCGACGACAAGACCCGCACCGGCGCGCTCAAGGGCAAGGTGCACTACATGGCGCCCGAGCAGTGCAAGCAAGAGCCCCTCGATCGCCGCGCCGACGTGTTCGCGCTCGGCGTGGTGGTGTGGGAGCTGCTCGCGCAGGAGCGGCTGTTCAAGCGCGACAGCGAGCTCGACGCCATGCAGGCCATCGTCACCGGCGACCTCAAGGACCTGCGCAAGCTGCGTCGCGAGGTGCCGCAGGGCGTGGTGGCCGCCGTGGAGAAGGCGCTGCGCCCCAAGCGCGAGGACCGCTACGCCACGGCCGCCGAGATGCGCGCCGCGCTGCTCGAGGCCGGGCAGGCGGCCAAGATCCGCTGCGACGTCGACACCGTGGCGGCGTTCGTCAAGCCGCTCATCGGCGAGCTGCACAGCGCGCGCGAGGCGGGCTTTCGCGCCGCCGCCGTGGAGCGCACGCACGCGACGCCGCCCGGCGAGGGCGGGGCCGAGGAGGCGACGCTCGTCGACAAGCCCACGCGGCGTGAGCCCGGCGCGGCGGCGCAGCCGCGCACCGCCGCCACCGGATCCGCGCCCAAGCCCGCCACGACGTCGACGACGCGGCGCCGCCTGCCGTGGGCCGCGGCGGCCGTGCTCGGGCTGGTCGCCCTTGGCGTCGGCGCCTTCGCCGGCGCGCAGCACCTGATGCGCCTGGGGCGGCCGACCCTGGTGGTGGCCTGGGCGCCCATCGCCGAGCGCGACATGCTGCTCTCCGACGTCCGCCCGCTCATCGAGTACCTCGAGGACGAGCTCGATCGGCCCATCGATACGCAGGTGACCGGCAGCTACGACGAGCTGCGCCAGCGCTTGGTCGATGGCACCGTCGACATCGGCGTGGTGCCGCCGGCGCTCTTCGTCTTGACGCAGAAGGAGCACCCCGACCTCGAGGCGCTGGCGGTCAAGCTGGTGGACGGCAGCACCGGCAGCGACGGCGTGCTCTACGTCGACGACGCCAGCGGCATCACCGACTTGCAGCAGCTGCGCGGCAAGCGCTTCTGCTACGCCGACCAGAAGTCGACCACCGGCTACGTGTTCCCGCGCGCGGCGCTGCGCAAGGCGGGCATCGACCCTGATCGCGACGTCATCTCGCACATCAGCGGCAATCACATCGCGGTGTTGCGCGACCTGGCGGCCGGCGTGTGTGACGCTGGTGCCGTGTACTCGGGCGGTTACCTCGCGGCCGACCGCGCTGGTGTCCCCGTGCAGCGGCTGCGACAGCTCGCGATGACGGGGCGCTCACCGCAAGACGCGGTGTGCGCCGGGCCCAAGGTGCCCGTGGCGTTCCGTCAGCAGCTCAAGAAGATCCTCCTGACCTACGACGGCAAAAAGCACGGCTCGATGAGCGGACGCGTGGAGCGCATCTCGGGCTTCGCGCCCATCCGCGACGCCGATTACGACAACGTGCGCGCCGCGCTGCGCGCCGACGGCCGCCTGTAGGTCTACGGCACGACCTGCTGGGTGCTCGCGAGCCACGGGGTCCACGCGCCGTCGCCGTCGACGTCGAGGTAGAGCGGCGCCGAGAAGCAGAAGGCCGAGCCGCCGCCGGTGGGCGAGAGGCCGCTGCCGTTCTTGCTCAGCGCCACCACCGCCAGGTCACCCTCGTCGGTGGGCAGGCCACTGAGCGCGTGATCGATGCGCACCACGGCGTCGCTGCTGCCGGCGTGGCTCACCGGCGGCGACAGCTCGCCGGACGCATCGAGGTGGACACCGTCGGCGTCGAGCACCAAGGGCCGCGCCAGGCCGTTGACGTAGAACTCGAAGCGCCCAGGCGTGACGTGCGTGGGCGCTTGCAGGCGCGCCTTCACCTCGCCGCCGAGGGCGACCAGCTGGTCCATACCCTGGCGGCGCGCGCCGTCGACGAACAGCTCCAGCAAGCAGCCCTCGCCCACGGCGCTGCGCTGCGCGCGCAGCGCGCTGCGCAGGTGGTCGGGCGTGAGCGCGCCCGGGTCGTCGGTGTCGACGCTGAGGAAGCTGCGCGGGTAGCCCACGCCGCCGTTCCTGCGGTGCGAGTCGCTGCTGCCGGTGGCGGCGACCTTCTTGCCGGCGCCGATCATGGCGAGCCAATCGGCCAGCACCGGCACGTCGAAGGCCGCGTCGTTGGCCATGGCCGACAGCTCGGCCCTGCGCTCGGCGGTGAACAGGGTCACGTCGCCCAGGCTGCCGTTGACCTCGATGGCCTCGAAGTCGCCCGACCACGCGCTGTAGATGTCGGCCGGCAAGGTCTCGATGCCGGGGGCGTCGCGCGCGATGCGCGCGGCAGTGGTGGGGTCGATGGGCAGCGAGCCGAAGTAGCCGGCCATCTGGGAGCGCGGGTGGTTGATCTGGATGATCGGGTCGCCGGCGGCGGCGCGCACGTCGGCGAAGGTGGTGGGGATGTTCTTCATCCACCACAGGCGCGAGCCGGTGTCGCGGTGCGGATCTGCCGGGTCGATGTCCCAAGGGAAGGCGTTGAAGTGGCCGATGGCCGTGTAGGTGACCTCGGCGCCGGGCACCACCTTCAGCCAGGGCCCGAGCGACAGCGCGTCGACCCAGGGCTGGAAGTCGGTGATGGTGTCGTGATCGGTCGAGGCCGCCAGCTCCACGCCCTCGGCGGCGTTCTCCAGCACCTTGACCGGGTAGGGCACCTGCGCGTCGATGCTGCCGATGCAGTGCTGGTGCAGCTCGGTGCCCACCAGGCCAGTGGTGTCGAGCTGGTGCTCGAGCGTGGCCGCCAGGGTGTTGGCGCGGCCGCCGATGACGTCGATGTCTTCGCGGTGGCGCGAGTACTCGAAGCCGCGCGTGACGTAGGCCGTGTACTGCCCCGGCGGCACCTCGACGCTGAAGTGCCCGTCGGTGGACAGGAAGTAGAAGGTGGCGCCCTCGTGGAAGTCGCCCAGCACCTCGCTCGCCTGCTGCGTGCCGTCGCGCGCCACCAGCGTGAGCTTGGCGGGGCGCGCCGTCAGCGCGGCGCCGGCGCCATCGACGAAGCTGGTGGTGACCTCGAGCGCCGCGGGTCCGCCGGGCGTCAGCTCGGGCCCAACGCTGTTGGCGCCCGGGTGGATGTGCGCGAAGGTCTCGGGGCTGCGCGACAGGCCCGGCCCATGCGCCACCAGCAGGTAGTCGCCGCTCGGCAGGGTCAGGGTGTAGCCGCCGGTCTCCGACGAGAGCGCCTCGCTGACGACGTGCGCGCCCGGCTCCGACGCCGACGCCGACAGCGCGCTCACCAGCACGCGCCGGCCCGGCGGCTCGCCGTTGATGCGCACGGTGCCGCTGGTGGTGCCGTAGGGAATGCCCTTGAGCTTGAGCACGCGCTGGGTGGTGCTCTCGAGGGTGCCGTCGCCCACCACCAGCCAGCGGGTGAAGCTGCGCTCGCTGCCCACGGCCGCGCCAACCCCGTAGAAGGGCGCGGTGATGCCGTGCTCCATGACGGGCACGATGACGTCGCCCTCGTCGGAGGCCACCGCGTAGCTGACCTTGTCGCCGCGGGCCGCCGACAGGAAGCGCACGTGCGCGAACATCTCGATGGACCCGTAGCCGGTGTCGGGCGTGTGCGGCGTGGTGGCGCCGCCGAACGCGATGAAGTCGGCGGGCTGCACCGAGAGGATGGGCGGGCCGCTGTTCTTCACCGTGGTGACGATGGTGATGTAGTCGACGTCGGGCTTGAGGATGTAGTCGGTCACCACCGTAGTGTTCGCCAGGTCCTGCGCCAGGTGCGCGGCCTGCGGGATGATGGTGATGACGCCCGGCGTGCCGGTGACGCGCAGGACGCCGTCGCCGCCGGCGCGCCCGTCGTTGATGACCTCGATGCTCTCCACCGCCACCTCGTTGGCACCGATGGCGCTGACGTGCTCACGGAAGGTGTCTTCGCCGTCGACCAGCTCGTCGGGGCGCACCAGGTCGACGTCGATGAGGTTGCCGCCGATGGATGAATTGCCCACGGGCCGGCTGGTGTCTTGCACGATGAACCGGATCTTGGCGTTGTGGCAGCGCCAGGCGCGCCCCGCCTGGGCGAAGGCCTGGGGGCCGCCGATGAGCTCGCTCTCCTTCGTGACGGGGCCGCAGCGCACCTCGCCGGGGCCGAGCACCGTGTCGAGCACGAGCGCGGGCAACGGCTCCGGGCGACCGGTGCAGGCGGCGAGGAGGGCGAGCGGCACGAGGGTGGGGACCAAACGCATGGGCGGAGTGTACCCTCATGCGCTGCGTTGTCGACGGCACCGGCCTTTCGTACAACGCGGCCGCGGCCGACCGCTCGGGAGTGTCACGACGTGAAAGATGTGTTCGGCAAGACGCAAGGACTGAAGGCGACGCAGCTTGGTCGCCTCGAGCGCTTGGCACAGCGCAGCGCGGGCGCGCGCTCGGCGTGCACGCCAGAGCTGGCGCGCGCGCTGGCCGAGTGCGCGGCCGACACCGGTCGCATGGTCGGCGTGCTCGCCGATCGGCGCGGCAAGGTCGTCGAGGTGGCGCTGGGCGAGCCCACGCGCCTGTACCTGCCCGACGTCGGTCGCCTGCGCGCCGGCCCCGGTCGCTTGCGCGGCCTGCGCCTGGTGGTGGCGAAGCCCAGGGTGAAGAGCGCGAAGGGACCGCTGCCCATCGACCACGATCTCATCACCGACCTCGAGCGCCTCAAGCTCGACGCGGTGGTGCTGGTAGAGGCGCACGACGACGGCCTGCCCGGTCGCGGCGCCGTGGCCACGCTCTTGCCCGACCCGGTGCCCGGGGCGCAGGCAGCGCAGCGACACCGCGTGGAGACCTTCGCGCAGGCGCACGAGCTCGCGCATGTCGCCATGGTGGAGATCCTCGAGGGCCTCGAGGCCGAGCTGGCGCGCAAGGCCGAGCGCGCGCGCGTGGCGGCGCACATCCCGGGCGAGCGCGACGTGGTGGTGTTGGTGGGCGTGTACTCGACGGAGCAGCGGGGTGCGCGCACGGCGGCGCAGGCCTCCATGGACGAGCTGGCCGAGCTCGCCAAGACCGCGGGCGTGCGCGTGGCCGACGTGGTGATGCAGTTTCGTCCGGAGCTCGACGGCAAGACCTTGGTGGGCAAGGGCAAGCTCGAGGAGATCTGCCTGGTGGCGCTGCACCAAGGGGCCGAGGTGATCATCTTCGACGGCGAGCTCTCGCCCTCGCAGCTCAACGCCATCACCGATCTCACCGACCTGAAGATCCTCGATCGCACCATGCTCATCCTCGACATCTTCGCGCGCCGCGCGCGCAGCCGCGGCGGCAAGCTGCAAGTGGAGCTGGCGCAACTGCAGTACTCGCTGCCGCGTCTGGCCAAGAAGCAGACGGGCCTGTCGCGTCTCACCGGCGGCATCGGCGGGCAGGGCCCCGGCGAGACGAAGCTCGAGATCGACCGGCGACGCGCCAAGGAGCGCATCCAGCGCCTCACGCGCGAGCTCGAGCGCTACGCCGGCGAGCGCGCGCGGCGTCGCGCGCCGAGGAACGAGCGCGCCGTGCCGGTCATCGCCATCGTGGGCTACACCAACGCGGGCAAGAGCACGCTCTTGAACCGCCTCACGGGCGCCGAGGTGTACGTGGCCGACGAGCTGTTCGCCACGCTCGACCCCACCTCGCGGCGCCTGCGCTTCCCCACCCTGGCCGACGAGGTGGGGCGCGAGGTGGTGCTCATCGACACGGTGGGCTTCATCCGCGATCTGCCCACCACGCTCATGAACGCCTTCCGCGCCACGCTGGAGGAGCTGCACGACGCGGACCTCCTGCTCCACGTCGTCGACGGCGCCGATCCGCGCCGCGCCCAGCACATCGACGCGGTGGAAGACGTGCTCGACGGCCTCGGTCTGCTCGAGACGCCGCGCCTCGTGGTGCTCAACAAGATGGACCTGCGCGACGATGACGGCGCCGGCGAGGCGGCCCGCCGCGACGCCGTGCGCGTGTCGGCGCGGACCGGGGCGGGCTTGCCCGCCCTGGTCGAGCGCATACGGACCTCGATCGTCGGCAAGAACGGCCTGCACGACGACGAGAACCGACTGACGCCTGCTCATGCGGATGCGCCGTAACGAGCGACGGTCGCCTTCCGCCGCGTCTCATCCCGAATGATCGATGATCAGCGACCAGCGGGAGCCGTCTTGGGTGGGGGCCCCGCGTCCGGCCTCGCCGGCGCGGGGGAGGGTCTGGCGACAGACCCTCCCAGAGGGACATCCCCGATCTCGATGAACTGCGTTCATCGAGATCGGGGATCAGAACCCCTCGCCCGCACACCGCATTGGGGCATCGAGGAGCCAAGGGGTGTCACCGGCGAGGAGGAGCTCGCCGGCGCGCCCAACGCTGCGCCGCACGCCCGACTCCTCGAGCGCCACCAGCTCTTCCTGGACGGTGCTCAGCAGCGCGTCGCGGCTGCCGTCGCCGGTGAGGTCGAGCAGCAGCACCGGACACCCGCCCGACACACAGGTGCTGCCGTCGGGGAGCTGGCCCAACGCGCGCCGGGGGCCGAGCGCCGTGGTGCCAAGCGCGATGGCCGCGAACGATGGGCCCTCCTGCACCACCAGCTCGCGTTGGCCCGCGCGCAGGGTCACGGTCGCGTCCCTGTCGACGTCGAGCGGCAGGACCAGGGCCGTCAGGGCGCCGGCGCCGTCGTTGAGGCGCGCCACCACGACGCGGGCGTCGTCCTGCCACCCAACGCCCACCAGATCCAGGTCGCCGTCCTCGTCGACGTCCACGGCCACGGGCATGAGCAGCGTGGCGCCGGGGACATCGAGGGCGCCGCTCGCGGTCCCCTGCAGGAGCTCGAGCGGGCCGGTGCCCGACGAGCCGAAGATCTCCGTCGGCGGCGCACCGTCGAGCTCGACGATCAACAAGCGCGGCGCATCGGCGAAGAGCTCGCCGAGCGAACGGAACTGCCCGAGACCGTCATTCTCCAGCAGGACCGCGGCGCTTCCTTCGTGCCGGGCCGCGAGGACATCCAGGTCGCCGTCGCCGTCCATGTCGACCAAGGCCAGCTGCGGGGGGTCGAGAGCGTCGAGCAGGTCGGGGCTGAGCTCGACGTTGCCGTCGCCCCCACCCACGTCGCGGACCAGGGCCAGCCCCGCGAACCCGGCGGCGGCGAAGACCGCGTCCTCGCTCCCATCGCCGTCCACATCGCCGAAGGCCACGCTGTTGAGCGTGAAGTCGTCCCGGTGGAAGGAGATCTTCTCGTCCAGCGAAAGGTCGGGTGCCACTCGCCACAGGTGGCTGGTGTAGCCGCCGATGCGCGTCCCGCAGCAGTCAGCGCAGGGCAAGAGCGGCGGCAGCGTGAAGCCGTCGCACGCGCTCGCCCCAAGGGCGATGGTCATCACGAGCACCCGCACGGCCCCAGCATGCCAGGCGGGTTCGCGCGCGCCACCCTGCGCGTGAGCCTGCGCCCTTGCGCCGTCGTCGCGCACGATGGTCTGC
Organism: Deltaproteobacteria bacterium; assembly: GCA_020850995.1. GTDB lineage: Bacteria > Myxococcota > UBA727 > UBA727 > VGSZ01 > JACOUT01. The sequence continues at coordinate 15,280 of JADZDP010000123.1, read as the reverse complement.
TCGGATCAGATCACTCCCCCGCAACAGGAGCTGTGACGCTCGGCCCGTCCCTCGCGCCCGTGGCCGCCGCTACCCTCAGTCGCCGGAGACGAAGGTGTGCACGTCGGTGGTCCAGGCCCTGCGCCCTCGTGAGCCGGTGTCGAGCAGCGACCAGTTGTTGAACGACAGGCCGGGCACGTAGATGCTCTCGTGCTGCCAGGCCATGCCGCCGCGCGACAGGTCGGGCACGTCGACGAAGTCCTCGTTGTCGACCAGGTGGTGCTGGCTGTGCGGTAGCACCGCCAGGACCTCGTCTTTGGCGGGTGGGCGCGGCAGGATCACCTTGGTGCGCGCGCCGTCGACGTACACCTCGACGACGTAGGAGAAGGCCAGCGCGTCGTAGACGAACATGTCGTGGATGCTCGGGAGCTGCCCCACGGGCGCCTTCCAGCGCAGCGTGCGGTCGGTGAGCGCCGCGCCCTCGAGGGGCGAGAGCACCTCGGGCAGGCCCAGCACCGGCTGGATGGTGACGCCGCCGCGCAGATCGCCCACGCCGTCTTGCACCACCTCCGACGAGGGCAGGCCGAAGTCGCCGATGTGGTAGGCGCGCCCGCTGGCCGAGAAGTCGGCGGCGTCTTGCAGTTGCAGCGTGTTGCTGTCGGGTGAGCCGAGGATGACCGACGCGAAGCGCCCGCCGTCGGGGCGGATGGTGACGAAGGCCTTGCCCACCACCTCTGGCGTGGTGCTGCCGAAGGGGATGTAGCCCCAGTCGCTGGTGCCCGTGCCCGTGACCTCGCGGGAGCCCTCCACCAGCGCCACCGAGCCTTGCTCGGTGTAGAGGTTGCGCCCGTCGGTGGTGTAGGCGCCGGCGATGAAGGTGAGCATGTTGCCGGTGACGTCGGGCATCTCCTCGACGGCGTGGTTGCGCACGCCCTCGATGGCCTGCGTGTACACGTAGGCGCCCTCGCCGCCGAACTGCAGCGCCGGCACCACGCGCGTGATGGTGGGGCGCGCGCCGATGAGCGAGAAGTCGACCAGCGGCGGGTCGGCGCGCAGCGGCGCGTCGGGCAAGGACACCTCGATCTCCTCGTCGAGCGGGATGGTCAGCTCGATGTCTTGATCGATGAGGTCGACGCCCCACTGCGGGAACACCTCGCGCCGCACACCGAGCTGCCGCAGGCGGAAGGTGTCGTTGTTGACGTCGAAGATGCCGGCCAAGGCGACCAGCGCCAGGCGGCCGGTGCGCGAGTTGGCGATGTAGTACTCGCCGCCCTCCTCGAGCACCACGTTCTCGCCGCCCGCCGGCAGGTTGCCCGAGAACTCGTCGCGCGCCGTGGTGCGCACCTCGGCGAAGGCGATCTCGCAGGGCAGGGGCGGCCCGCTGTTGCAGCCCGACTGATCGAGCGCGGCGGGGTCGAAGAACTCCTTGGCGAAGCCGAACACGCGGCCGCGGATGGTGGCGGGCGGCGGCGGCGGCGGCCCCCGGCCGGGCTGCGGCGGCGAGCCGATGAGCGGAAACAGGAACACCGAGAGCTCGGCGGCGTCGACGTCGATGAAGGTGGCTTGCGAGTAGCCGTAGCCGCTCACCGACACCGTCTGTGGCCCCATCACCTCGGGCCCCGAGATGGTGGCTTGGCCGAGCAGGTCGGTGACCCCCGCCGCCACCGGCGTGCCGTCGGTGCCCACCCACGCGATCAGGTTCGGGATGGGGAAGCCCGTCATGGCGTCCATGGCCGACACGTACACCGCGCCCTCGATGGGGCCACCGCGGGCGCCACCGGCGATGCTGGTGGGGTTGAAGTAGGTGAACGAGCGATCCGCCAGCGCGCTCTCGGCACCAAGCGTGACCTCGACGTCGATGAGGCCGGGCACGCCGCTCGGCGTGCGCGCCGTCAGCACGCTGTCGGACAGCACCGTCACCTCGGTAGCCGCGCGGCCGTCGAACGCGAGCGCCGGCGCGCCCTTGGTGAAGCCGCTGCCCGTGACGACGACGAAGGTGTTGCCGCCGATGCCGCCGCGCGCCGGCAGCACGCCCAAGAGCGAGAGGGGCGCGTCGTAGCGGAAGCCGTCGACGAGCAGGCCGCGCTCGGCGCCGCGCTCGACGCGCACGGCCACGGGGCCGGCCGCGCCCGCCGGCGTCGTCGCCGTCAGCTCGGTGTCGCTCAGCACCACCAGGTCGGTGGCGGCGGTGCCGCCGAAGCTGAGCGCGCTTGCGCCGCTGAAGCCGCGCCCGCTCACGGTGACGACGGTGCCGCCCGCCGCGTCGCCCGACGATGGCGCCACCGCCGTGACCACCACGGGCTCGAAGTACAGCACGCCGTTGAGCGTGGCGTTGGCCGCATCCACGCGGGTGACCACGATGGGTGCAGCGCCCGCCACGCCCGCGGGGGCCGTGAGCGTGAGCGTGCGGTCGTCGACCACCACCACGTCGCTGGCGGGGGCGCCCGCCACGGTGACGCCGGCGACGCCGCCGCCCGCAGCGAAGCCCTCGCCCACCAGCGTGAGCGCGCCGCCCGCCACGTCGATGCGCGCGGGCAGCGCGGCGCTGACCGTGAGCGTGCCCGTGAGCGCCGGCCGCACCACCAGCGCGTCGTCGAGGCGCGCCACCTCGGCGCCGCGGGTGGCCTCGAGGTCGACGGCGCCCGAGAGGCCGCTTGGCACCACCACGCGCATGCGCGCGTCGGTGATCACGTTGTCGAGCGCGGCCGCGACCCCGCCGATGGTGACGGCCACGGGGGCCTGGCCGTAGAAGCCGCTTCCCGTGAGCTCCACGATGGCGTTGGTGTCGTCGACGATGTTGGGGCTGACGGCCGCGAGCGCCAGCGGGCTCTCGTAGGTGAAGGCCAGCTCGAGCGTGGAGCGCCCAAAGGTGTCGACGCCAACGACGTCGACGCGGCCGGGGCCGGCGCCGGGGGGCGTGAGGAAGGTGGCCGAGCTACCGCCGGCGTCGACGCTGAGGCCCACGGCCTGGCGCCCGCCCACCAGCACGATCATGGTGCTGGTGAAGCCCTGACCGGTGATGGTCACCGAGGTGCCGCCCTCGGTGCTGCCCACGCCGGGTGCCAGCCCCTCGAGGGTGACGGGAGAGAAGCAGGTGAAGCCGCCCTCGAGCAGGCCGATGCCCACCGAGGTGACCACCTTGACCTCGACGGGCCCGGCCGCGGGGCAGGGCGGCACGTCGGCGGAGATGTTGCGGTCGTTCAAGAAGAGCGGCGAGGCGCTCTCGATGCCGCCGAAGAAGACCTGCAGGTTGCAGTCGGGGCAGGCGTCCGAGGCCTCGGGCGTGAAGCCGCTGCCCGTGAGCAGCACGCGGCGCAGGCCCTCTTGGATGGGTCCCTCCATGGGGCCCGTGGGCGGCGTGACGCTCTCGAGGATGGTGGTCTCGTTGATGGGCAGGTCGGGGCCGCCGTCGGGATCGTCGGGCCCTGTGCTCGGGCCCGCGTCGATAAAGCCGATGATGGGCCCGCGCGGGCCGGCGTCGCTCTCGCCCTCGGCGGGCGGATCGGGGCAGCCGGCCAGCGCCAGGGCGAGCGGCAGCCAGGCGAAGGACGAGCGGAGGTGGCGTGGGCGAAGGAGCATGGGGCCCTTCCGAGCAAAAAACGTGCTGCCCGAGGAGGTTAGCCCCCAGCGCATCCCCCAGCAATGACGGCCGTCGCGGACAGGCCCCAGTGTCAGTTTCCCGCGGGATCTGGCGCGGGCGGCGCAGCACCCTCGCCCGCCGGGGCAGGCGCCGCTGCTGGCGCCAGAGCGGGCGGCGGCGCGGGCGCGGGCGGCGGCGCGGGCCGCGCCAGGGCCGCGAGCGCCGCTCGCACCTCGTGGACATCGGGGGCGCCGGGCGCGAGCTGCAGGTAGCGCTTGTAGGCGCGGCGGGCGCCCTCGGCGTTCCCGAGCTCGGCGCGCACCCTGCCCAAGAGGCTCCAGGCCTCGGCGAAGCTGGGGTCGCCGAGGGTGGCGCGGATCAGCGGGGCCTCGGCGCTGGCCGTGAGGCCTTTGTCGACGAGGGCGCGGGCGCGCGCCGTCTCGAGCGCCGCCTTGGCGCGCCCTGGTGCGTCGCCGGCGCCGACGACGGCGGCGCTCGCGGGCGGCGCCCCTGTCGTCGTCGTCGTCGCGGTCGGCACGGCCGCGACCGGCGGCGCGGCTCCCTGCGCGGGTGGCGCCTCGGCTTCGACGGGCGCGGGCGGCGCCGCCAGCTCGCCGCCTTGGTCCTCGGGCGCCACGTCGGCGGGCTTGGTGGACGAGGTCGGCGGCGGCACCGGGATGGCGCTCACCGGCATGGGCGCCGCCTGGGAGATCTGGGCGGCAACAGCCACGGGCGGCGGTGGCTGGGGCGCGGTGGGCGTCTGCGGGGAGCGCGCGGGCGAGAGCCAGACGGCGAGCAGGAAGCCCACCACGGCCCCGCCCACCACGATGAAGGCCGAGGTCAGGGGCCGCGGCGCGCGCAGGGGGAGCTGCGTGACCTGCTCGGCGGGGCGCGACCAGGTGCTCGGGATCTCCCCCTTCGCCAGGCGCACTGGCGGCGAGGTGTCGGTGCGCGATGGCGCGTGCTCGGCGCTCGACATGGGCTAGCCCCCGCCCGTCGGCGGCGGGCTCGGGGCCTCGGTGGGCGGCTCCGAAGACGGGAGCGGGCCGCGCCGATCGATGGCCGCCTTGACGTCGGTGGCGTCGAGGGCGCCGGGCTCCAAGCGCAGATACTCGGAGTAGGCTGTCTGCGCCTCGTCGAAGCGCTGCAGCTTCGCCAGCGCCGTGCCCTTGGCGCGGTGGGCGATGGAGTAGGTGGGATCGATGGTGAGCGCGGCCCGGAACTCGCCGAGCGCGTCGTCGAAGCGGCCCTGTTCGTAGAAGTGGTTGCCGTTGGCCAGCTTGAGCTCGGCGCGCGCCCGCGGCGTCGAGGGCGGCTTTGGTTGCGGCGCCACCACGAAGGCGCCCACGGCGCCGCCGCCGGTGATGGCGAGCAAGATGAGCCCGATGATCACCGGCGCCGACAGGCCCTTCCACATCGAGGGCACGGGGCGCGGGGCGCGCTCCTTGCGCTCGCGCACCAGGTCGGTCTCTTCCGGGCTCGACGACGCGGTCGCGCGCGAGCCCACGGCCACCGACTCGGCGGGCTCTGCGCTCAGCGCCGGGCCGTGGTCGAGGTGCGGGCGGGTGCGGCCCTCGGTGGTGAGCGGCAAGAAGGCCGCGCGTCGCGTCTCGTCGGAGAGCTCGAAGTGTGTCGGCCGCTGGCGGCCGCTCGTGCCGCCCTTCCGCGCGGGCGGCGGCGCGCTCATGCGCCCCGACACCTCGTCGCCGCTGCGTTTGCGCATGGGCGGCGGTTTGCCCTTGCCGCGCACCGGTGGCGCGCCGCGCAGCATGCGCTGCTCGTCGGGGCTGAGGCCGCCGCCCTTCCTGGCCGGCGGCTTGAGCGCCAGGTCGTCGAAGGCCCGCTCGAGATCGCCGAAGGCCTCGTCGGAGAGCGCGCTCCAGGGCGCCTCTTTGCCGCCCGGCGCGGTGGGGTCGCCCTCGCCGCTCTGCACCGCCTCGCCCTCGCCGCTGCCGGTCGCCGTCACGCGCGCCAGCGCATCGCGGGCCTCGCGCGGCAGCTGCTGCATGGGCGGCACTGGCGTCGAGAAGGGGCTGGTGGGTCCGTCGGTGCCGGGGCCCGCGGCGCGGTGGGGGAGCGCCGGGAACTCGAAGTCGCCAAGGTCCTTGTTCCAGTCGACGTCGAGGCCAGCGTCGGTGGCGGCGGGCGCTGCGGCGCCCGGCTCGGGGCGGGGCTCGGCGGTGCGCGGCAGCTCGTAGCCGGTGGGCGCGGTTGGTGAGTCGATGCTCGGGGCCAACGCGGCGGGTGGGAGCTCGATGCGTTGCGCGCTGTCCTCGAGCAGCGCCGAGAAGATGCCGGCGGCGGACGCTTGGCCCGGATCGCTCACGGCGGGCGCGCTCGGCTCCGAGGGCATGCTCGGCGTCGAGAGCGCCACGGGGTTTGGATGAGAGCCCGACACGGCGCGGCCGAGCATTCCCTCGGTGGCGTCGCCGGCGGGCAGCGCCAAGGCGCCGCACGAGGGGCACTCGACGAAGGCGGCGTCGCCGATGTCCTTGACGAACACCGTCTGACAGCGCGGGCACTCGAAGCGGGAAGCGGCCACGACAGCGCGACTCTAGATCAGCGTCGATCCCGCGTGATACTGCCGCCCCCCGCGGCCTGACGCCGCGGGGGGATGCCGAGGGAGCTACGGCTCCGAGCGGAAGGTCACGCTGTCGGAGAACGTGTGCGTGATCGACCCGCCGCCGAAGGCCTGGTCGATGGTGCCGCTGCGGCTGCGCGACACCGTCAGGTTGACGTCGCAGGAGTCGGGCACCGGCTCCTCCTCGTTCTCACCCTGCTCGCGCTTGGCGATACTGCCGCCCTCGAGCGTGAGCGTGGTGGCGTCGGCAGTGACGTCGCGCGAGCCGTCGACCACGCAGCCGCCGCTCCAGCCCACGCGCACCTGGTCGTCGCTGTCCTCGGAGCTCCACGCGATCTCGAGGTCGGCCGCGCGCGACGAGGTGGCGCCGCCCGCGGGGGCCGTCAGCGCCAGCGCCTCGGTCAGCGCCACGTTGGAGTCGGGGGCGCTCTCCTTGCCCTCCTCGCTGCGCGTGAAGGCCACGGTGACGACGTCGCCGGGGGTCTTGGTGTCGAGGTCGCCCGAGTAGGTGACCAGGCCGATCAGCTCGGCGCCCTCGAGCGTCACGGTCTGCTCGCCGGCGCTGGCGCTGAGCGTGTCGTCGCCTTGCAGCTCCACGAAGGTGGTGGGCGAGCTGCCGACGTGCAGCACCACGGAGACGCTGGAGCCGTCGGCGCCCTCGGTGGAGCGCACGTTGATGGTGGGGTTGATGGCGTCGGTGTCGATGTCGTCGCTGTCGATGTTGGTGCAGGCGACCAAGAGCGGCGTGGCGACGGTGCCGGCGATGAGCGAGCGCAAGATCATGGTCTTCATCATGGGCTTCAGCATGGGTGCTCTCCAGTGCCGGGCACTCTACTCCCGGATCCCACGTCGAGCACGGTGACGCTCATCTCTGACAGCGACGTCGCAGGTGCTCGCGCGACCAGGGCAGCGATGTCGCGCTCGCGCCTGCGCCGCTCACTGCGGCATCGAGCCGAGCTGCTCGAGGCGCCGCGCCAGGTCGTCCGCCACGCGCAGCCAGTCGTCGACGAGCGGGAGGCTGCGCGCGCTCTCGAGATCGCTGGCGGCGCCGGCGAAGTCGGCGTCTTCCAGGCGCACCTGCGCGCGCTGCAGCCACAGACCCACGTTCCTCGGGTCGAAGATCAGCATGCGCGAGAGCACGCGCACCAAGGGGGCGCGTTCGGCGCGACGCAGGTAGCAGCCGTGCAGCCCGGCGAGCATGCGCATGAGCACGCGCTCGGGGGTGCTGGCGGTGATGGCCTCGGCCAGGCCCTCCACCGTGCGGATGCCGGTGTGAGCGAACACGTCGTCGAGGGAGAGCAGGCGCCCGCCGGCGCCAGCGTCGATCAGCAGGAAGGACTCGCGTCGTCCGACGCCGGTGACCGTATGATCAGGCAGCAGCACCGGGAACGCGGGCAGGCCGGCGGCCTCGGCGACGGCCAGCGTGATCAAGGAGAGCGCCATGGGCGAGCCGCGCCGGGTCTCGAGCGCGCGGTCGATGAAGCTCGCGGCGGGATCGTCGGCGGGATCGTCGGCGGGCGCGGGCTCGCCGCCCAGGCGCAGGTCCAAGAACAGATGGTGCAGCAGGCGCGCCCGCGTATCGTCGACGTCGCCAGAGGCGACGCGGATATTGCCCGCCCAGCGCTCCACGACCTCGACGCAGCTTTGCACGTCGACGGCGCGGCCCTCCACCCGCCCCATCAGGCAGGCGGCGCGGAACAAGTCGAAGCCCTCGCGCGTGACGTCGAAGGCCGCGCGCTCGAGCGACAGGTCGTCGACGTCGGCGTCCACCGGCGCGAGCATAGCGCGGGGCTCCCCCTCAGGCCGCCGCTTTGCCTTCCGCCACCTTCTTCTCGAACGCCAGCCCCTCGTCGGGCTTGTCGAGGTTCTTCAGCTTCACCAGCACGGTCTCGCCCTCTTGGTAGCCGCCCTCGAGGATGGCCGACGACAGCGGGTCTTGCAGGTAGCGCTGCAAGGCGCGCCGCAGCGGGCGCGCGCCGAAGCGCGGCTCGTAGCCCATATCGATGACGTACTTGCGCGCCTCGGGGGTGAGCTCGAGCTTGATCCTGCGCGTGGCCAACATGCCGGCGATCTTCTTCAAATGAATGGCGGCGATGTCCTCGATGTTCTGGCGCGTGAGCCCGTGGAACATCACCACCTCGTCGATGCGGCCGAGGAACTCGGGCCGGAAGGTCTTCTTGAGCTCGCCGAAGGCCGCCTCCTTGGCGTTCTCCTCGATGGTGCCGTCATCCATGCTCGCCTCGAGCAGGTGGTGGCTGCCCACGTTGCTGGTCATGATGATGACGGTGTTCTTGAAGTCCACCAGGCACGACTGGCTGTCGGTGAGGCGGCCATCGTCGAGCACCTGCAAGAGGATGTTGAAGATGTCGGGGTGGCCCTTCTCCACCTCGTCGAACAGCACCACCGAGTAGGGCTTGAGGCGCACGGCCTCGGTGAGCTGGCCGCCCTCGTCGGCGCCCTTGTAGCCCGGCGGCGCGCCGATCAGCCGCGCCACCGTGTGCTTCTCCTGAAACTCCGACATGTCCAGGCGCACCATGGCCTTCTCGTCGTCGAACAAGAACTGTGTCAGCGCCTTGGCCAGCTCGGTCTTGCCGACACCGGTGGGCCCGAGGAAGAAGAAGGAGCCCACGGGGCGGTTCGGATCGTTCAGCCCCGAGCGGCTGCGCCGGATGGCCTGCGCGATGGCGTGCAGCGCCTCCTTCTGGCCGATGACGCGCTCGCCCACGCGCTCCTCCATCTTCAAGAGCTTCTCCTTCTCGCTCTCGAGCATGGTGGCCACGGGGATGCCGGTGATGTCACCGACGACGGTGGCGATGTCGACGGCCTCCACCTCCTCTTTGATGAGGCGGCCCTTCTGCTGCGCCTCCGCCAAGGCCTTGGTCTTCTCCTCGAGGTCGTCGCTGAGGCGCTTGATCTGGCCGTACTTGAGCTCACTGGCGCGATCCACCTGGTTCAAGCGCTCGGCCTCCTCGAGCTCCTTTTCGGCGGCGGCGATGTTCTCCTTCAGCATGCGGATGGCGGAGACCAGCTCGACCTCCTTCTCCCAGCGGGCGCGCAAGGCCGCCGTGCGCGCGGCGGCATCGTCCACCTTGCTCGCGAGCTTGGCCTTCATCTCCAAGGTGTCGCGGTCGGTGTCGACCAGCGCCTTCAGCTCCATCTTGAGCTGCGTGAGGTTGCGCTCCTCGATGTCGAGGCTGTCGGGCATGGAGTCGATGGCGACGCGCAGGCGGCTAGCCGCCTCGTCGATGAGGTCGATGGCCTTGTCGGGCAGCTGGCGCCCCGAGATGTAGCGCTGCGCGAACTTGATGGCGGCAACCAGCGTGGGGTCTTGGATGCGCACGCCGTGGTGCACCTCGTACTTCTGCTTGATGCCACGCAGGATGCGCAAGCACTCCTCGTAGGCGGGCTCCTCCACGAGGATGGACTGGAAGCGCCGCTCCAGCGCCTTGTCCTTCTCGATGCTGTTTCGGTACTCGTCGGGCGTGGTGGCGCCGAGCACCTGGATCTCACCGCGCGACAGCGGCGGCTTGAGCATTTGGCTCGCGTCGCTGGCGCCCTCGCCGCCAGCACCCACCAGGGTGTGGATCTCGTCGATGAACAAGATGACGTCGCCCTCGGCGGCCTTGACCTCGGTGATGATGCTCTTGATGCGCTCCTCGAACTGCCCGCGCAGCGTGGCGCCAGCGAGCAAAGAGCCCAGGTCGAGCGCCAGCAGGCGCTTGTCTTTCAGCGTGGTGGGCACGTCACCGGCGGCGATGCGCTGTGCGAGCCCTTGGATGATGGCGTTCTTGCCCACGCCGGGCTTGCCGATGAGCACGGGGTTGTTCTTCGAGCGGCGGCTGAGCACCTGGATGATGCGGCGGGTCTCGTCGTCGCGGCCGACCACGGGGTCGAGCTTGCCGTCTTTGGCCTTCTGCACCAGGTCGATGGCGTACTTGGCCAAGGCCGAGCCGTCTTTGCCGTCGCTGGGCTCGGCGGCCGTGCCCTTCGAGGTCACCTTGAGGGCGTTCTCGATGCGATCCTTGGCGGCGCCGTGATCGCGCAAGAGGCGCCCGGGCGCGCCCGCGTTGCTCGCGGGGTCGGCCAGCGCGGCCAAGAGGTGGCTCGCGTCGACGAGCTTGGCGCCCAAGCGCGTGGCCTGCGCCTCGGCGGCGGCGGTGACCTTCAAGAAGCGCGGCGAGAGGTAGTTGGAGGCCCCCGCGACCTTCGGCAGCTTGGTCAGCTCTACCTCGAGCTTCTGCTCGATCTCGGCGACCTTGACGCCCAGGCGCTCGAGCACGGCCTTGCCGCCCTCGTCGGAGAGCAGCGCGCGCAACAGGTGCTCGGGCTCGATGGCCTGGTGCTGGCGCGCGCGCGCGACCTTCTGCGACTCGACGAGGATGGCCTGGCATTTGGGGGAGTACTTGGCGAGGTTCATCGGGGCCTGATCTAGCACGGGTACCGGGGCAGCGGACCCTCGCGCCAGCGCCGTGCCATAGTCGCCGGGTGCTGCCGCTCACCCTGGCCGCGCTCGCGGTCGCGCTCGTGCCCGAGCCCGTCGAGCTCCCGGCCCGCGCCTGTTGAATGGACTCCTCGTGTTCGGGTACCGTTCGGGACAGGGGGTATCGATGAGAAGCAGAAGCGCAGCGCTCGGTTCCGTCGCCGCCGCCGGCTTGATGGTCTGCTTTGCAGGGGCCTCGTCCGGCAGCGACGAGGTGAACGCCTCGAGTCAGGAGCTAGACGAATGCTGCTTCAACGACGGCACCTGCGTCTTTGTCAGCAGCGTCGGCGAGTGTGATCGCATGCTTGACGCCGAAATTCCCCCCCCCCCCCGCCTTTGGCTGCTTCGGCGCGAGAGCGTGGCCAACGCTCACCGCTGAGATGTTTGCATGAGGACGTGCTTGTGCCCGGGAGCGACGTCGTCGCTGTCCGGGTGCTCGACTGCGCGGACATCTCCGAGCGCGAGGCACCGATCTTCGAGGGGGCAATCACCTACGACGGCGTTCGGTGGTCGCGCTGTCGTGTGGTCACGACTGCGAGCTGTGCCGACCAAGAGGCCTTCGAGGTAGCGTGGCCGCGGTTCTCGATGACCATCGTTGGGGACCTCCCAACCCGCCGAACGCCCACCGTCGGCGAGGCTTTCCTGCTTCGCTTGGATAGCAAGGACGATCAACTGCGCGTTCGGGCTGCGGCTGCCGACGAGGGGGACCCATGCCGTCCTTGAGCGCGGCGGTCATGGTCCTGAGCTGGGCGCTGGCCGCGGACAACGAGCTCCCCAACGGCTACTGCCTCATAGGTGGAGGGTTCGGGTTTCGCGAGGCCGATACTGCGCCGTGGATCGTCGACAACGACGTGAACAACCGTCTCAACGCGGCGCTCGCCATGTACAACGTCGTACTCGACGACGCAGACGGGGACGCCCTAGCCGAGTACGCGCTGCAAAACCTCATTCGCCAGACGCGGGGCCGGCTGCGCGCGCGCGTCGTGCCCTCGCAGGGGGATTGCTACGTCACCGACGGAGACACGACTCCTTGCATCGTGGCGATGAGCAACACCGAGAGTCCCGATTGCACCGGCACCCTTGGACACGGCGGCTGCGACCTCAACGGCTGCTTCGTCATCCTCTGTCAGGATCAGATCGCCGGCGTCGGCGACGATGGCGGGCCCGACCTGACGGACGGCGACCTGATGAAGCTGCTGCAGCATGAGCTCACCCACGCGTACGGCCTCTACCACACCAATATCGTCGAAGGGTGCGCGCCCGAGTACTTCACGTGCTCTGGTTGTGCAGACGAGCCGCCACTGGCGTGTGGAACCTCGGACGGGTGCGACGGCGAGCTGATGTGCGCGGAAAACCGGTGTAGCGCCTCGGCCTTCTATCAGCCAGGCGACGGGAGCGGGATTCGTAATCTGTATGGCGGCTCCTACCAGAACCGTCGCGTGTATTGGGGCAGGGACGCCGTCGGTGCCATGGATCCTCCTGTGCTCGTCCCGAGTTCTCCGATGCGTACGGCGGCCTTTCCGCCGCGACTCGATTGTGCCGAGAGCAACTCGCCGACCAACCAGTGTGCGGCGGTGTTCGCCACGCGAACCGCCTCGGTATCTTCGATCTCGGTCATCCGGCTGGCGGGCGCCAGCGGCACCTCCGGCTGGACAACGCAGGTGCAGACGCACTCGCTGGCGCTGCAGGCGTCCATGCCGCCGGACATCGCGATCGACCCGACGGGTACCGTTGGGTATGTCGTTCGCGTCGACGATGTCGGCACCATGAGATCGACCCGCGTGCCGCTGAGCGGCGGCGGCACAACGTCGGTAACCTTAGCGGGAAAGCCTGTCCTGCCGCCGCGGATCGCGTACGCCGATGGGTACGTGTACATCTTGAGCGTGGAGGCGACTCCAGCTACGGCCCAGTCGTTCACGTATCCGAAATGGTACCTGCAACGGATTACGACGGCCGGCACCAATCCCACACCCATCGAGTTTGACGCCGCGCCGCAGTCGTCCGTTGATCTCGACGACGAATTCTGGTTCTCATACCACGAGCCGGTCGCAGACTTCGATTTCGACTGCGTCGCGGGAGCTGTCCCATCGAAATGCACGATTGTGGCGCATTTTCTTCATGACGATGCCAACTACGCAATCAACAGGGCTCGCAGCATCACCTTCGAGGTATTCGTTAGTCAGTATGGCGCAAGCGCACACCTGCTCGACGCTGATTGGGACGTGGACATCTACGACACCAACGCGACAAGCAGTGTCTCGTTGACGTCGGGTGTGCTTTACACTCATCTCGGCAGGCCGCTCGAGAGCGGTACGACAACGCAGAACACCCGCGTCCAACGTATCTCCGGCGACCGGCTATCTGACACCATCCTTCATACCAATGCATTCTCGAGTGACGCGGAGACCTGCGAGGCAGCCTCTGCGCACGGCTTCTCGTTTGCCGGCGTCACCACACACGGTGGATATTCCGCAGCTTTCTGTCCGCGCTGCGTCGGGTCCGCAGGACGGCTGGAGAGTGCGCACCTGGGAAGGAGGGCAGACCTCGATGACTTCTGCTACTAGCGCTTGGCATATCGTCCCCCTCGTGAGCGTGCTCGTGATCGCGGGCTGCACGAACCCGTCAGGTCTCTACGACCCGCTGCCAGCCGACCAGCGCGGCATCCGGCACACACTCGCCTCCCACACCCATTTGGCGCCGATTCGTGGCGCCCTGCGGGACAAAGCTGGTGCTGAGTGCCGCGTACCAAACTGGATCAAGCTCCACCCAGACCGACCCGATCGCATGTGGACTGCGCTTCGCGCTATCGACCTGGACGCGGAATTCGTCGATCCTCTGCTCGGCTGGTCTGAAGATCGTCTCGTTTTCGCCGACGCGTGGCTGCATACAACCTCCAATGCTGACCCGCCGTTGGACGTCGTCGCGCTCGCGACACCATGGCAAGGCGACGCACCGATTGCATGCGGCGACGTTTCCGCCGTCGGTGGCATCGTGGTGCGCCATGTGCTCCTGACGCAGCACCCAGAGCCGTTCGAGGGTCTCACCCGTGACGACGTGATCCAGATCGCGAGCGAGAACGTCGCGCGCGACGGCATCCTGGCCGTCGACGACTTCGATCTCTCGATCGAGAACCTCTGCGTCACGCAACCCGAGCCCGGCATGCCCTGTGTGTTCTCGGAGCCGCCCGAGCCGTAGCGCGCCCACGATCGTGCCCGCGCAGCGGACCCTCGCGCCAGCGCCGTGCCATAGTCGCCGGGTGCTGCCGCTCACCCTGGCCGCGCTCGCGGTCGCGCTCGTGCCCGAGCCAATAGCGGTCGCGCCCTGGCGCAACCTGAACGCGGCCCCCGAGCTCGACTGGCTCAGCCAAGGCGCCGCCGAGACCATGGCCGCCGACCTGCGCGGCACTGGCATGCGCGTGGTCGAGCGCGCGGCCATCGCCCAGGCCCTCGCCGAGCTCGAGCGCAAGGTCACGGCCGACGACGAGGTGGCGCGCGCCGTGCTGGCCGGGCGCCTGGTGGGCGCCAAGAGCCTGGTGCTCGGCAGCTTTCAGGCGGCCGGCGGCGAGCTGCGCCTGGTGGCCCGCTTCGTCGACGTCGAGACCGGGGTGGTGGCGGAGACGGCCAAGGCCACGGGCCCGCTCGACACCGTGTTCGCGCTGCAAGACCGCATCGTCGGCGCGCTGGCCGCCCGCGCCGGCAGGAAGGCGGCGCCACCGGCGCGCAAGCGAGGCGCCGCGGCCTACCAGCGCTTCGCCGCCAGCCTGGCGGAGCCCGACGACGCCAAGCGGCGCGCCATGCTCGAGGACGCGCTGCGCGTGGATCCCTCCTTCAGCTACGCGCTGGCCGCCCTCGACGAGCTCGAGGCCCGCTTGCGAATGGGGCGCGCCCAAAGCGCCGCGGCCTTCGCGGCGCGCGAGGTGGAGCTCCTTGCCATCGTCGAGGACGCCAAGGCCGACGCGAGCCGGCGCCGCGCCGCGGCCACGGCGCTGCTGCAGGGCCTCGAGGGCGCGCGCCGCTTCCACGCCCTGCTCACGGCCGCCGAGCGCGTGCTGGCGGCGCAGCTGCCGCGCGATGTGCTCCTTGACCTCGACGAGCAAGCCGCCGCCGCGCGCGTCATCGCGTTGGCTCGCCTGCTGCGCGTCGACGAGGCGCTGCAAGCGGGCGAGCGCCACCTGGCGGCCTTCCCCACGGGGGCCCGGCGCGCCGAGGTGGAGCGCGTGGTGCGCGCGCTCGTCGAGGAGCGCCGCAGCGAGGGTGAGCGGCGCCGCGACTTCGACGAGGAGCTGCGCGAGCTCGCGGCCGATCGGGCGGAGGCGGAGCGCGAGGGCCGCGCGGCGGAGCAGCGCCTGTCCTTCGACTTCAAGCCCTGCATCGCCGCCAAGTGGAGCCGCCTGCCCGACGAGATGACCGCGCGCTGTACGAGCTTCTTGGCCGCGCACAGAAACGACCTCGGCAAAGACGCGCGCGAGCACGTGCGCAGCGCCCGCGCCTACGTGGCATGGGGCCACGCCTTGCGCGGGCGCTTCGCCGAGGCGCGGCGCCTGGCCGACGAGCTCGAGCGCGACGACCCCGGCAGCCTCGACGAGAGCGGCCTGCGCAGCGTGATGGCGGCGTGGTCCACCGACTGACCAGCGCTGCGCACAGGCGGACATACGGCTCGC
>JADZDP010000122.1 GCA_020850995.1 Deltaproteobacteria bacterium | reverse complement strand
GGCGGGAGTCCTCGGCGGCGCCTGCGCCGTACGGCAAGTACGGCTCGGCGGCGCCTCCGGGCTCCGCCGTGATCCGCCTCGCCAGTCGCGACCTCGCTACGACGCCGATCCGACCAAGTAGTACTAGCGGACCTCGAACATCTTGCAGAACACCAGCCGCTCCCCGCGCTCGAAGCTGGCCCGCCGGTGGGGCTCCTCGGGGTAGAGCAGATCGCAGGCCTGGCGGGCCTCGCAGTGGTGCAGGCAGTCCTCGCAGCAAAAAAGCAGCCGCCAGCGCGCAAGCTCGCCCTTCAGCTGGTCGGTGATGGGCTGATCCACCCGCCGAGCGGAGCACCAGCGCGGCCGCCCGGCAAGGGGCCCGGCACCTCGCCGCCGCCAGGAAGCATGCTAGGTTTTCGCCATGCCGCGCCCCAGCGCTTCCGACCTCGGCAAGCTGCCGCTGTTCGGCGGTCTGGCCGACGACGCGC
The DNA here is from genome assembly GCA_020850995.1 of Deltaproteobacteria bacterium. Lineage (GTDB taxonomy): Bacteria > Myxococcota > UBA727 > UBA727 > VGSZ01 > JACOUT01. Next base: position 35,618 of record JADZDP010000122.1, on the reverse strand, counting down.
TGCGCAGCTTCGCCGACGCCGCGGTCGAAAAGGCCTTCCGAGCAGGCGACCAGGTGTTCCGCGAGTCCGACGTCGCCCGCGACCTCTACGTGCTCGAGAGCGGCGCGCTCGAGGTGATCAAGCGCGGGCGCCAGGGCGACCTGAGCTTGTGGAAGATCCGCCCCGGCGAGTCGTTCGGCGAGATGAGCCTGATCGACATGCAGCCGCGCTCGGCCAGCGTGGTGGCCACGGTCGACTCCACGACGTGGTGCTGGGGCTACGCGGTGTTCCGCGAGCGCTACTGCGCCGACGGCAAGTGCTACACGCTCCTGGTGATGAACGTCGCGCGCGAGCTGTCGCGCCGCCTGCGCCGCGCCGACGATCTGTTGGCGGCGCGGTAGCAGCCCTCGTGCGCCGCGCCCACGTCGATCCCTCGGTGCTGGACGCTGCGACGAGCACGCTGCGCCTCCCCGCGGCCGCTGCGCACCGCTTCTTTCGGGTCTTGCGCCTGCCAGACGGTGAGCTGGTGGAGCTGTTCGACGGCGCCGGGCGCGTGGCCCGGGGCCGCCTGGCCGCGCCGGACGCCATGGTCGACGTCGCCCTCGGCAACGTTGACGAGGCGCTGCCGCCGCTGGTCGTCGTCCAGGCCGTGACCCGCACCGACAAGCTCGAGCTGGTGATTCAAAAGGGCACCGAGCTTGGGGCGTCGGACTTCGTGCTCTTCGAGGCCGAGCGCTCGCAAGTCCACCTTGGTGAGCGCGCCGAGCGACGCGTGGAGCGCTTGGCGCGCGTCGCCGCGGACGCGACGCGTCAGGCGGGGCGCGCGCGCGTGCCTCGGGTGCACGCCCCCGAGCGCGTCGCCGCCGTGGCGGAGCGCGTGCGCGCCTTCCCCGGCATCGCGGTCATGGGCGTGCCCGGCGCCGACGAGGCGCTGAGCGAGCGCCTGGCCAGCGACGACCGCGCCCCGCGCGGGCTCCTGGTCGTGGTGGGACCCGAGGGCGGGCTCACGCCGGCCGAGCGGGAGGCGCTCGGGGCTGGCGGCGCCGTCGAGGTGCGCCTGGGGGCCTTCGTGCTGCGCACCGAGACGGCGGCGCTGGCGGCGCTGGCGGCCGCACAAGCTTCGCTCGGCCACCTCTGAATCGATCGCCCGCCTGTGCTATCGAGGCGGCATGTTTTGCCCGAGCTGCGGTGCCAGAGACCAAGCGCCGGGGACCGCGTGCGCCGAGTGCGGCAGGGCCCTGCCGTCGGCGCGCACGCCGGCCGCCGTGGCCGAGGTGCGCGGCGCGCCCTTGCCCGAGGCGCCCGCCACCGTGGCGGATCGCCCCGCGCGCGCGCCGCCGACCTTCGCCGATCGGAGCGCGCCGGCGACCGTGGCGGATCGACCGTCGGCGGCCCCGGCAGAGCCGCCGCGCATCCTGCGCCGACCCGCGCCTTTGGCGCCCGCCCCCGTCGACGTGGTCCCGCGCAACCCCGCGCCGCCTCCAAGAATTGCCGCAAACGCCGCTGCGCCGGCGCCGGTGCGCCGCCCCACGGCCACGGCGCAGCAGGCCATCGACCCCGACGGCCCAACGCAGATCCGCCGCCCGCCGGGCTTCGAGGAGCGCATGGTGAGCGACGTCGTGCGCGCGCCGCCGCGCCGCGAGACACCCGCCGCCGTCGAGGGGGTCGGCGCTCGCGCCGCGCCGCGCCCGGCCGCCCCGGCGCCGGCAGCAGCTGCACCGCTCGCGTCGCTTCCGCCAGTGTTGACCTCTGCCGGCGTCGAGGCGTCGGTGCTCGAGCCCGCGCGCGCCACCGTGCCGGCGCGGCCCCCGCCGCCACGGCCCGTGCAGCCGCCGCCGCTCCCGCCGCCCACCGCGCCCGCCTTCGTCTTGCCACCGGAGCCACCGGCGCCCGCAGAGCCCGACACCGCGTCGACGGCCGCCGTGCCGCTGCCGGCGCGGGCATTGCCGCCGTCCGTGCTGGTGCTCGGCAGCGGCACGCGTCTGGCACTGGCTCGCGGCACCGACGCGCTCATCACCGCCGCGCTGGCGGCGATGGTGCTGTACGCGTCGCTGCTCGCGCTCGGCGTGCGCCCCGCCGTGCAACCCATCGTCGACGCTGCGCACGGGAACCCGGTGGCGCTGGCCGTGACTCTCTTGGGCGCGCCCTTCGTCGCCGTGGCGCTGTACCAGGCGCTCGGCGTGTTGCTGCTCGGCGCCACCGTCGGCGGGCGCCTGGCAGGTCTGCGGGTGGTGCGCATGCGCGATGGCGCCAAGCCCGGCGCGCTGCGCACCCTGGTGCGCGCTGCGCTCTCGGCCCTCGGCACCATCGCGTTCGGCAGCGGGCCGCTGTGGGGGCTCTTGATCGATCGGCGCCGCCGCGGCCTGGGTGACCTGGTGGCTCGGTGCGTGACGGTGCGGGCCAGCGCCGGAGGCGACGCGTGATTGCCGATCCCTTGGCCGCGCTGCTCGGCAAGGAAGGGGTGCTGCCGCAGGCCCGCGTGGAAGAGGCGCAGGAGCGCCAGGTGCTCCTTGGCGGCACGCTCGACACCGCGCTGCTCGAGCTCGGCGGCATCGACGAGGCCACGCTCTTGCCGCTCATGGAGCGCGCCTACCACGCGCGCGCCGTGGGCAAGTCCGAGCTCGCTACCGTCGACGCGAAGGTGACCGCGCTCTTCCCTCGGCGCATCGCCGAGAAGCACGCGGTGGTGCCGGTCGAGCTCAGCGGACGACGGCTCCTCTTGGCGGTGGCGGGGCCACCCGATCTGGCGCTGCTCGACGAGATCGGCTTCATGCTGAGCGTGTACGTGCGCCCCGCCATCACGACGCAGGCGCGCGTCGCGTGGGCGCTGTCGCGCCTGTACGGCGTGGGCGTGCCCCCGCGCCTCGAGGCCGTGCTCGGTCGCATGGGCGAGCACGCCGAGGACCTGCGCGCCGCCGCCGAGGCCTGGCACGCGCGCCCGGCGCTGCGCCCGGCGCCGAGCCCCGCGCTCGAGCCCGCGTCGCCGCCGACCCAAGCGTCGTCGTCCGCGCCGGCCGCGCCCGACGCCAGCGGCTGGAGCGTCGCTGCCCACGCCGGCCTCGACGCGAGCGCCCCCTCGGCGCCGGCGCTCAGCGCGCTCGACGGCGGATCGGTGGAGGCGGCAGCGTCTGCCAAGGCGGCGCAGCTGCGCGCCGCCCGCGACCCAGAGGTGCGCCGGCGCAACGAGCGCGTGCTCTGGACCGTCGACGACGCCATCGCCGAGCTGGCGCTGGCCGAGGAGCGCGACGCCATGCTCGACGTGGTGCTGCGCTTCGCCTACCGCCGCCTCACCACGGTCGCGATCTTCATCCAGCAGCGCACGGCTTCGGGGCCCGGCTTCGTCGGCTGGGACGTCATCGACCCGCTGTTGTCGCGCCAAGACATCGCCGTGTTCGCGCTGCCCGCCGAGGGCAACCACGGGCTCGGTCAGGTGTACAGCATGCGGAGCCCGTTCCTTGGGCCGCTCAAGCGCGAAGATCCCTTGGTGCGCTTGTTTGGGCGCAAGCCGCGCGCGGTGGTGTTGATGCCTATCCTGGTGGGCGATCGCCTGCTCGGCGTGCTCTACGGTGACGCCTCGGGACGCTCGATCCCGCCCTCGGCGCTGGCGGAGCTGCACATGGTGGTGCCACGGCTCGGCAAGGGCCTCGGCAACCTCATCCTGCGCAAGAAGCGCGCGCTGCGCGCGCAGCTCGGCGCCCCCGCCGCCGTGGTGATTGGCACCGCTCCCTCGCCCGCCTCCGACGAGGGACAAGAGCAGCCGATCGCCGTGGCGGCGCGCGCGCCGTCGCGGGCCATGCCGACCATCGACATCGACATCTCGGTCATCGATGCCGCTGAATTCGGCGGGGCGCTCGAGGCTCCGGCCGGGCTCTCTGCGGAGCTGTCGGCCGAGGCGACCGGCGCCGGCGAGCACGCTGCAGGATCGAACGGCGGCCCGACGGGGTCGAGGAGCGCGCTGCTCTCTGCGGCGCCGCCGTCGATGCCCTGGGCCGACGGCAAGCCGGACGACGAGGACGTGCGCCTCGATGAGGGCGCGCTCGCGTCACTGCTGGGCGCTCTGTCGCGCGGCTCTGGCGCGCCGCTGGTGCTGCCCGCCGACGAGCCCACGCCGCGCTCGACCGCGCCCGTCGAGGGCGCCGGCGCCGACCCGGAGCTGGTGGCGCGCCCGCGCGCGCCCATCGACGAGGATCGCGCCGACGACGAGGCCGTGCGCGTCGACGACGCCATGTTCGCTGAGCTGACGCCGCGCACCACGCGCACGACGGCACCGGTGCTGAGCTCCATCCCCGACGGCGAACCCATGCCGCCGCCGGAGGAGCCAGCCGCCGCGCCCGCCTCGCTCCCTGGCGATGGCGCCCCGTGGGAGCGCGACGACTTCGAGCCCGCCAAGAGCGAGGACCTCGCGGCGCTCCTCGACGAGACGGCGCTGCAGAGCGCGGTAGCGCCGTCGCCGGGCGCCAACGCGCGCGAGAGCCTGCTCACCGCCACGCACCGCGCCTGGTTGGCCCACGACGACGACGACAACGACGCGCTGGTGGGCCGCCTGGCAACGCAGGGCGAGGCCGAGCGGCGTCAGGCGCTGGCGTCGGTGCTGGCGCAGCGCCTGGCGGTGCTGCCCTCACTGGCGCGCTACTTCCCCGGCGCGCTGGCCGAGCATCCCTTCGGTGGCATGGGCGCGCGCCCCGAGGTCACCGAGTTCTCCGACTGCCTGCACTGCTTGGTGCGCTTCGGCGCCGACCTGGCGGCGCCCATCTTGGTGGCGGAGCTCGACCACGAGGATCGGCTGCATCGCTACGCAGCGATCTGGGCGCTGTCGGCGCTGCGCGTACCGGCGGCGCTGCCGCGGCTGGCGCTGCGGGTGTTTGACCCCGAGATCACCATCGCCACCCTTGCGCTCGAGGTGCTCGACGGCTACCGCCACGTGCCCGAGTTCGACAAGGTGATGGCGGGGGTGCGCGACCTGGTGCGCCGCGGCGATGACTTCCAGCGCGCCCGCGCCGTGCTCGCCGCCGCCGAGCTGCGCGATCGCACCGCCTTGCCGGCGCTCGTGGACCTGCTCGGCACCAAGCCCGTGGAGCTCTCGGACGATGCGCACCGGGCGCTGGTGGAGATCACCAAGCAGGACCTCGGCGCCGTCGATCGGCGATGGCGCGCGTGGATCGCCGACAACGAAGCCGTGCCTCGTACGCGCTGGCTCATCGACGGGCTGCGCTCGAGCGACGAGCACATCCGCAGGAGCTCGCAGGCCGAGCTCAACAAGCTCACGGGTCAGTACTTCGGCTACCGATTCGACGCCTCGCGCGCCGAGCGCGAGAACGGCCTGCAGGCCTGGAACGAGTGGTGGCAGGGGCAAGCCAAGGACGCGCCCGGCCGGTGGCCATGATGCAGGTCGCGCTGCCCTTGCGGCCGCGGAAGGTCGATGGCTTGCCCGGCGGACAGCTGACCGTGTTCGAGCTGGTCGACATCGACAGCGCGCTCGAGGAGGCAGTGCGCCGCGGCGGGCGCGCGCCCTATGGCGGCGTGCTGTGGGACACGGCGCCGTGCGTGGCTGCCGTGGTGCTCGACCGCGCGCCGCGCGGCCGCCGCGTGCTCGAGCTCGGCTGCGGACTTGGGCTCGTGTCGCTGGCGTGCGCGCGCGCCGGGGCGTCGGTTCTGGCCACCGACGTCGAGGAGCTGGCGCTCGAGGCCACCCGGCGTGCCGCTGCTCACGCTGGTCTCGCCGTCGAGACGGCGCTCTTCGACGTCGCAGACGACACGCCGCTGCCGGCCTGCGAGCTGCTCGTCATCGCCGACCTGCTCTACGAAGCGAGCCTGGCGACGGCGGTGGCGCGTCGGGCGCGCGCGGCGCTGGCGTGCGGCGCGCAGGTGGTGGTCGGTGATCCCGGGCGCGCCGGCCGCGCGGCGTTCACGGCGGCGCTCGGCGGTGCTGCCGTCGCCGACTTCGCGCCCGTGGTGGTGGGCGGCCACCACGCCGACGTTGCGGTGCTCGCGTGCCGCTCGTAGGTCCCGATCCTCCCGCCGAGCGCGAGCGCCCGCCGTGGCGCGGCGTGGTGGTGGGCGCCCTTGCCGCCGCCCTGTTCATCGTGGTGCTCGCGTTCGCGGCCTACGCCACGCGCGACCGCGCGGGTCCAGTGCGGCCACGGCTGCTCGACGCGGGGCAGTGGGAGCCCCCCGCGGCCCTCGATGCCGGTGCGCAGGACGCGGGGGTGAGCGCGCCTGACGCCGGCGAGGTGCCGACCGCCGAGCCCGAGCCCGACGGCGGGCCCCTCGGCCCCGAGGGGCCGCCCGTGGAGCTGGCGGCGCTGGTAGCCGTGACGCAGCCGCTCTTGCAGGGCTGCCTGCAGGAGGCGCTGCGCTTCGACCCCTCGTGGGGTGGCAAGGTGCGCGTGCGCGTGGAGCTGCGCGGGCGCACGGTGCATGCGCGGCCGCCCGCAGGCGCATCGCCGGTCTTTGCCCAGTGCCTGGCACAGCGCGGCGCGCGCCTCGAGGGCGCGTCGGCGACGGCCGACGCGGAGCTCTTGGTGCAGCTCGACGGCCTGCGCGCCACCGCCACCATCGTCGACAGCCGCATCCTCGAGTGACGTCGACAGCTCGCGCTACGGCTCGATCTGGTAGCTGAACTGCGCCGAGGTGCCCGCGCCCGCGGCGCCGCCCGGGAAGGTCACGGTGTAGGTGCAGGTGCCGGCCGCGAGGCCCTCGATCTCGAACCAGCCAAACTCGTGGACCTCGGCGCCGCCGTCCTCGGCCTCGTTGCGCTCGCGCACGTCGCAGACGGTGGGGGTGTCGGACTGCAGGGTCTTCTCGATGTCGGCCTGACAGATGGTGGTGCCGCCGGTGGTCGGCCTGACGTAGAAGGCGTTGACGTCGCCGACGTCGATGTCCTCGACCACGAAGGCGATGGGCTGCTCCACGCCGTCGATGGCGCCCTGATCGACGAGCTGCACGCTCAGGCTGGTGTCGTCGATGTCGGAGTCGAGTGTCAGCGTGGCCGCGACGGCGCCGGTGTCGAAGGCCATGAATTGCTGGTTCGAGGCCGCGGCGTCGAGCGTGAGCCCGGCCGCGTCCGAGGGCGTGGCCGGGTAGAGGCCGTAGCCGATGACGGGTTGGCCGTTTGCGCGCTCCATCTCGAAGGGCACGTAGACCCGCTGGCTCGTGATGTAGGCGGCGGTGCCGGTGGTTGAGCAGGTGTGCGCCAGGCGCAACACCTCCGGCGCCCGCACCAGCAGGTTCACCGAGTCGGACAGATCCTCACCCGAGGCGGTGGTGCCGGTGACGGTCAGGAGCGGCTCACCGTCGGCGACGCCGTGCACCGTCACGCTCGAGCCCGCGAAGCCCGTCACCTCGAGCACCGCGGTGTCGTCGCTCTCGGCGGCGGACAAGGTCACGGGGCGCAGCTGACCGACGTCGGTGACCTCGATGTCGAGGCTGGCGCCGATCGCGATCGGCTTGTTGAAATCGGTGACGCGGTCGTCGGCGACGTAGGAGAACTGGAAGTTGCCCTCGTTGCCAGTGATGCGCGAACGGCAGCCGACGCTGGTGACAAGCAGGCAGGCGAGCGCGAGCGGGGCGGACAGGCGAGTCATGGGCACCTCATGGCGCGGGGCGCGGACGCGCCCGGGAGGATACCCGGAGCAGGTCGCCGCGCACCGCGCGCAGATCTGGACACTGCTACCGCTCCAGGTACCAAGCCCGGACGTGTGCGCGCTCACGCTCGACCGTGCGGCTGGTCACGCGCCCGGCGCGCCCACGAAGTTGGCGGTGGGCACGTCGGTGACGAAGGCCGGCGGATCGTTGAGGCGCTCGAACAGGTACGCGAGCGGGATGGGCCCATTGGCGAGCATCAGCGTGTTGAAGCGCTTCTCCGAGTAGCCGTCGCGCCAACGCCGGCGCGCCTCGCGGCGGAGCTGCTCGATTCGCACCTTGCCGACGAGGGCCGACAGACCAGACGAGGGAGATCGCAGCATGCCGCGCACCAACGCGCGCGCCTGCGGCAGGCGCACGCCGGCGCGTCGCACCAGGAAGGCCGCCGCCTGCTCCGGCTGGAAGCGCCCGATGGCCAGGCACACGTCGACGGCGGCGAGCAGCGTTTGCAGGAGCGCGCGGCGGATCATGATCAAACGGCTCGAGGCCGACGAGCGGAACTGCGCCTCGCGCATCAGCTCCTCGCTGGTGAGGGCCCAGCCATTCACCATGTCGAGGCCCCAGGTGGACGCGATGGTGCTGCAGGTCCCGAGGGGAACCCCGCGGCGCGCGAACGAGGTGGCGATGTTCGCCCACACGACCTGCAGGTGGCGGCCGGGGTAGGCGAGCGACGCGCACACGCCCTCGAGGTCGGGAACCGAGATCTCGAGCATCGCCTCGGTCTGCGGGCCAAGGGGCTCGCGCAGCAACAGCAAGCTCTCCTGGCGTGGCGCGCACGGCTGCGCGGGCATGAGCAGCGCCGGCCACCCCGACGGCGCGAGCAGCGCTGGCATGACGTCGACGCAGACGCGGTCGTCGGTGGTGACAGGCTGCGGCAAGCCCGCGCCCGCCAGGAACTGGCGTGACGCCAGCGTGAGATCCGTGAGCCACGCCATGGCCTCGCCGAGGCTGTGGGGCTTGTTGGCGGAGCGCGCCGCCACCACCGCCTCGTCGACCGTGCGCCCGCGGTAGCCGCGCCGAATCACGCGCGCCTGCTCGACCCGCAGCTCTTCGGCGATGCTGCGCGCGATATCGAGGACCTCGACGGCCGTGAGGTCGAGCCCGCGCAGGTGCATGATCTGGTCGAGCGCCTTGTGCCCCAGCGGGACGTGCGGCGTGGCGTCGAGCTCGCCGAGCCAGCGCCGCTGCGCGTCGGCCCCCGCGCTCGCCACCTCGGCGGCGGCAGCGACCTCGTGATGGAGCGCCGTCGCCACGGCGCCGCTGGCGGCGGCGACCCGCGCGGCGTCGACGATGGCGCGCAGCAGGTCGGGCAGCCCGTCGAGCACGTCGCGCGCGCGCGCCAGCAGCTCGGCCGACGGGACGGTCACTCCGGCGCGCTGGCTCTCGAGCCAGCGCGGCACCGCGCGCAGGCGTGCCGCCATCGACTCGAAGCGCCCAGCCTCGCTCTCGCAGTGGCCGCGCAGGTGATAGAGCAAGGTCTCGCACAAGGGCGTGGCGACGTCGGGGTCGACGCCCTTGAGGCCGAGCTCTTCCTCACCGAAGCGAAAGAGCTCGAGCGACGCCGCCAGCACGCGCGCGTCGAGCGTGCGCTCGCGCGACTCGGCCATCTGTCCCTCGAGGTCCTTGCGCCACGACACCAAGGTCTCGACCAGCTGCGCGCGCGCCTCCGCGGAGCCGTCGCCGAGCTCGCCTGCGTGCGTGGTGCCCCCGAGCACGGTCTCGATCTCGGGGCGCAGCGCGAAGAGCCGCGCGAGGTGCGGCACGTCGCGCTCGTCGGCGCGGGGGACGATCGCCTCGGGGCGCCTCGGTGGTGCGGTGGGGGTGGCGTGGTCCATACGGCGGGCGTCGACTCCGGAGCCGGTCCACGACCCGGCGCAGCGTGGCACGAAGCCTCGCGGATCCGGGCGTGTAGGCGGACCCCTGCGCCCTGTCTACCCCGGTAGAATGCCTGGTGGAACGGGCAGGACGTGGGCCGGTGAACGCCCACCGGCCGATCGGACACCAAGCAGCAGCACCCATGCCGCAAACGCCCCTCGCCCACCTGGTCAGCTCGCGCGCCCCCGCGGACGACGAGGCGCTGGTGGCCCGCGCGCGCGCAGGCGACCGAGCGGCGTTCGCGCAGCTCTTCACGCGGCACCACGGGCGCGTCACGGCCATGTGCACGCGCCTCTTGGCCGATCGCGGCCGCGTCGACGACGCCGTCCAGCAGACCTTCCTCGAGGCGTGGCGCTGCCTGCACCGCTTCGAGGGCCGGAGCCGCTTCACGACGTGGCTCACCCGCATCGCCATCCACACCTGCTTCGGCCTGCGGCGCCGCTTGGCCCGGCTCGTGTTCGTGGGCGGCGCCGGGGACGAGCCCCTGCCGGAGCTGGAGGCGCCGGGGCGCACGCCCGAGCAAATGGTGCTGGCGCGCGCCCGCGAAGCCGCCATCCGCGAGGTGCTGGCCTCGCTGTCGGAGAAGAAGCGCACCGTGTTCGTGCTCGCCGACCTCGAGGGGTTGAGCTCCCCCGAGGTGGCGGAGGTGCTCGGCGTTCCCGACGCGACGGTTCGGACGCGCCTGTTCCACGCTCGCCGGGCGGTGGCCGCGGCCGTGCGCGCGCACCCCGGGCTCTCGGACCTGCTCGACCAGCGCGGGCCCGCGCGGGGGGAGGGCGAGCCGTGACACCACGCGTACCCACCGGCGACGACGATGCCGTCGCCGCCGCCTTCGCGGAGGCTGCGGCCGCGCGGCGGCCTTCGCGCTTCGAGACCGCGCGCGCCGGGCGCGACCTCGAGGGTGCCCTCGATCGCATGGAAGCGCGCCGTGTGCGCGCGCTGCGGCCGGTGGCCGCCGCAACCGCCGTGGTGGTGGCCGGGGCGCTCGGCGTGGTGAGCGGCCTGGCCATGAGCGGCGAGGAGCCGAACCACGTGGCCGTCGTCGACCACGTGGGGCAAACGTCGCCCGCGCTCACGGCGTTTGACGCCGTTGCGACGGCTCCACCCGCAGCCGTGCCGCCTGCGGCGCCGGGCGTGCCGCCGCCGGTGCTGGTGCTCGAGGTCCCGGTGCCGCCCTCGCCGCTGCAGCGGCCTCCTCGCCCCACGCACGGCTGGCGCGACGCAGTGGCGTCGCTGCAGCAGGCGGGAGATCACGCGGGCGCCGCGCGGGCCTTGGCGGTGGCCTTGCGCTCCGACGACGACGCCGCGGCGCCCCTCTTGGTCGCCATGCGCCACGCGCCCGGCGCCCTGCACGACGTCGACGAGGTGCTCGCACCGGTGCAGCGCGCCGAGCCCATGCGCGTGCGCTGTGAGCTTGGCCTGCTCAAGCGCCGCGATCGCGCCACGCTCGAGGCCTGCCGCGCCTTCGCGCAGCAATGGCCCGAGCACCCGGGCGCGCGCGTGCTCGCGTTCGCCGCAGGCCGCTTGGCCGAGGACGAGCTCGGTGACCTCGCGGCTGCGGAGGCGGAGTTCGGCAGGGCCATCCTGCTGGCGCCGCTGGCAGGTCTGCCGTCGACCGACGCGCTCTTGGCGCGCGCGCGCGTACGCGCGTCGCTGGGTGTGCTCGACGAGGCGCGCAGCGACCTGCGCCTCTACCTGCATCAGGAGCCGGCGGCGGCGTCCGAGCCCTCGGTGCGCGCGCTCATGGTGCGCCTCGACCTCGCGAATCAAGACTAGAGAAGCATCGCGGCAGGCCTTACGCTGCCCCCGTGGCCACTATCGACATCACCGGCACGCTCGACGAGCGAGGCACGCGCCGCCTGATCGAGATCGAGGTGCGCGCGGGCAGCGGGCGCCTGCGCTTTGCGCGCGCGCCTGGGCCGAGCAGCGACACCACGCTCACCGCGCTCGTGCTGGACGAGCTCCCCTTGGCGCTGGTGCTGGCGGGTGCGAGCGACGGCGCCCTGGTGCTGGCCACCAGCGCGGCGCGGCTGCCCGCCGTGTCGGCGCGGCCTCCACGCCTCGATGACGAGGGCGTGGAGGCCTTGGCCCCGCTGCTCGCCGAGCTGAGCGACGGCCTCTACACGCTGGCGATCGATCGCGAGCCGCCCGTGCCCGTGCGCCGCGCCGGGTGGCTCGCCGCGCCGCCGCGGCTGGTGGACGCTCGCGTCGCGCACGAGGCGGGCACACCGGTGGTTGCCTCGCTCGGCAAGACCTGGGTGGCGCTGGCCGGGGCCGCCGGGCTCGAGCACCAGGCGCCAGCGTGGGTGCTGCGCGCCGACGTCATCGTGGAGGCGCCGGGCTTTGCCGCGCGCGCGCACGACCGTGGCGCGCGCGAAGCCTTCGCGCGCTCGCCGCAGGGCGTGCTCGATGATCGCGTGGTGCGCGACGCGGTGGCCGCACACCGCGCGCTGGCGCGCGACGAGGACTTGGGGCCCTTCAGCGAGGACCGCATCGAGCCGGCGGCGCAGCAGGCGCGGGCGCTGGCGTGGGATCTGCGCGCCGAGGACGGCATCGAGAACGTTGCCGAGCCGGAGCGCGTCAGCACCGATCGCGCCACCGAGTTTCGCGCCAGCGCGCTCGTCCATGGCGTGCCCCTCGAGGTCGGCTTCGTCTCGTTCGACGGCCGCCACATCGACGAGGCGGTGGTGCGCAGCGGTGGGCGCTTCCGTGCCACCGGGTTGCGGCCGGCCGCGCGCGCGCTGGCGCGCACGCTGCGTCAGTTGGCGGAGGAGGGCCGCTGAAGCTCGCCCACGACGTAGCGCAGCCCCTCGCGCGCCAACGCCAGGTCGAGCTCCGCGCGGGCGAGCTCCAGGTCGGCGAGGAACTCGGCGAGCGCGGTGTCGCTCACGTCGAGGGCGGTGCCGAGGCCCGCGTCGAAGGTCGCTTGCGCCTGTTGGTGGGCGAGCGCGGCCACCTGGGCCGCCTCACGGGAGAGCTGCAGAGCGGCCTCGCGCTCGCGCACGTCGCGCAGGTTGCCGCGCACCTGCGCGTGGACCCGATCCTCGAGCGCCCGCAGGGCGATCTTCGCCTCGCGCACGCGCGACGCACTGTCTTTCAACGCTGCGTACCGCACGCCACCGTCGTAGAGCGGCAGCTGCGCCGACACGCTCACGGTGCCGATGACCGGATCGCCGACGAAGCCGGTGGTGAAGGAGGTGCCGCGCGCAGCCGCCACCAGGTTGACCGAGGGCAGGAACATCATCCACGCGTCGACCTCGCCGCGCCCGGCGATCTCGACAGCGAGGCGCTGGGCGGCCACGTCGGCGCGGGCTGCCAGGGCGCGCTCGATGAGCGCGTCGGCGTTGCCGGCGGGCAGGGGCGGCTGCGCGCCAGGCTCCACGACGTCGAAGGCCTCGCGGCGGCCGAGCACCAGGCCGAGAGCCGCCACGGCGCCATCATGCCCGGCGCGCGCCTGCGCCAGCTCGCGGCGCGCGCGCAGGTGGTCGAGCTCGGCCCGGCGCAACGCCAGCGGCGCTTGCGTGGCAGACTCGACGCGCGCGGCGGTGGCCTGCTGGTGACGCGCGGCGCTCGCGACCCGTTGCTCGGCCAGCGCCACCAGCTTCTTTGCGGTCACCGCCGCGTAGTATGCGCGCGTGGCCGAGTAGCGCAGGGCGGCACGCACCTGATCGCCCGAGCCCTTGGCCACGTCGACGGCGGCGACGGCGTTTTGCAGGAGCGGGAAGGCGCGGCCGTTGAAGATCGGCACGGCCAAGGTGAGCGAGCCGGTCAGCACGTTGGCCGCTTGCACGACCACCGGCTTGGCGTCGGCGGCGTCAGCGCGGATCTGGCTCGCCGAGGCTCGCAGCTCGGCGGCCTGATCGAGCAGCTCTTGCTGGTCGGCGGGATCGGGCTCCACTTGGGCGCCGATCTCGATGGCCGAGGCGAGCCCCTCGAAGAGCTGCGCCTGGCGCTCGGCAGCGTCCGGGTCGATGAAGGACGCCGTACGGTCGGCGCAGGACACGCCCAGCTCGCCGCCCCCAAGGCAGGTGAGGGAGTAGGAGGCGCCGGCCGTCAGCGTGGGCAAGAGGGCGGACCAGGCTCGTCGCAGGGCGGCCTCTTGTTGGATGACGCGCTCGACCGCGCTCTGGGCGTCAGCGGCGTCGCGCACGACGGCATCGAGCACCTGCAAGAGCGTCAGCGGGGCACGCGCGGCCGGCTCTGCCAGCTCGACCAGGCCCACCGCGTCGGCGCCGGCGCGCAGCGCGCTGCCGCTGCCCACGGAGGTGCTGGCGCCGAAGCCCTGGGGTGAAGCCCCGGCGCCCACGTCGCTGGTGCCCTCGACCGGAAAGTCCTGCGACCACGCCGGTGTGGCGACGGCGACCAAGGCCGCGAGCAGCAGCGCTGAGGGATGGGGTGTCGCCGCGGGACCGAACGCTCGCATCGCGCCCCGACAGATGGTATCCCACACCGGTTTTCGCAAGGTCCGCGTCGCGGGCAGCGCATGAGCTTGTCGGAGCGCCCGCACAGACGGGCGGGAGCGGGCATGGATACCTTCAAGGTCGGAGACAAGGCGGTCTATCCGGGCCACGGCGTCGCCGAGGTCGTTGCCATCGATCGCAAGACCATCTCTGGTCAGCAGGAGCAGACCTTCTACATCCTGCGCATCCTCGACAACGGCATGAAGATCATGATCCCCACGTCGAACGTGAAGACCGTGGGCATGCGCGAGATCATCTCGTCCGACGAGGCCGACGAGGTGTTCCGCATCCTGCGCAAGAAAGAGAAGGTCGTCGAGTCGACGACGTGGAACCGGCGCTACCGCGAGTACATGGAGAAGATTCGCACCGGCAGCGTCTTCGAGGTGGCCAAGGTGCTGCGCGACCTCTACCTGCTCAAGGGCGACAAGGACTTGAGCTTCGGCGAGCGCAAAATGCTCGACACGGCGCGTTCGCTGCTGGTCAAGGAGATCGCCATCGCCAAGACCATGTCGGAGGACGAGGTCGAGCGCGAGTTCAAGACCATCTTCAAGGTCTGATGACGACGTAGTGCGGCCCGCCTATGGGTCGCGTGGGAGGGGACATGCTCGGGCTCATCGTGCTCGCGGCCGAGAACGGCACTGGCCTGGCGCCGCATGCGCTGTTCGACGCGCTGCTCGGCGCGCCGCTGCTCGCGCGCGGCATCGCTGCCGCGCTGCCCGGCGACGAGGCGGTCACCGGCGTGCTGGTGGTGCCGGGCGACGTCATCGAACGCGCCAGGGCCGAGGTCGTCGACCGCTTCGGGCTCGACGAGATCGATCGCGTGGTGGCCGGCGGGCCGGGGCGGCGCGCCGCGCTCAAGGCCGGCCTCGACGCGCTGCCGCAAGACGTCGACTACGTGGTGATTCAGGACGGCGCGCGCGTGCTGGCCCCCACTGGCCTCGTCGATCGCGTGGCGGCGGCAGCGCGCGGTGCCGACGCCGCTGTGCCCGCGGTGACGCTGAAAGACGCCGTGGCAGCCGACGAGGGCGGCACGCTCGTGTCGCTCGATGTGCGCCCGCGCCTGCGCGCCGTGCAAGGGCCGCAGGCGTTCAAGGTGTCGGTGCTGCGCCAGGCGCTCGCCTCGAGCGACGACGGCGAGCGCTGCGAGGCCGAGCTGGTGGCGGCGTCGGGCGCCAGCGTGCACATCGTCTCCGGTGACGACGACAACTTGCTCTTGCGGGACGCCGCCGATGTGGGCCGCGCGCTCGAGGTGTTCTCTCGGCGCGCCGTCGACTACGCGTTCCTCTACCCGCGCGATCTGTTGCCCGAGGACCCGCTCGCCAAGGCGCTCGACCCGGGTGAGCAGCGCGATGGCGGGGCCACGCGTGACGGCACGCTGGTCGGGGGCGCGCCCGTCGACACCAAGTCCGACTCGCCCGCAGTGTGAGCGACGACGCAGCGCACGGGTTCTTCGACGAGCAGCGCGCGCTGCGCTCGGTGCACCCGGTGCGCCTGGTGCTCGCGGGCGCCGTGGTGGTGCTCGTGGTGGCGGTGCTCTGGCCCACGAAGGACGAGCTGCTCTACCACCTGCGCGCGCCCCCGCCGGTGGACCTGGGCGCCGTGGCCGGGCTGCCCGCAGGTGCGCCCATCCCGGTGGGCTCGCGCGTGCAGGCGCATGCGGTGCTCGGCACCCACGCGGCCGAGATCCCGCTCTTTCGGCGCGGCTCGCTGCGCTTCGGGCCCATCGTGGTGCGCCAGGTGATGGGCGCGCCCTTGTTCGTCGAATACGACCCGGCGCTGCACCCAAGCTGGGGGCCCTTCGTCGAGGTAGAGGTGGACGCGCGCGTGCTCTCGTTCGACGACGCCGCGCTCGACGACGCGCGCGCCGTGCTCGCGGAGCAGGGGCTGGCGGTGGCGCGCGACGCCCGCGTGCTCGTGGTCGACGAGCGACCGGGTCAGATGCGTCGCTACGTGATGGCCTGGACCGGCGGGCTCGCGCTGGTCATCCTGGCGCTGCGATCGCTTCGCCTCGGAGCCCGTTGGTCGCGTCGACGGTAGCGGCAGCGGCGACGACCCTCTACAGTCTCCACCTCGATCAACGAGAGCGACCCCATGGTGCAGCGGATCTTCAGCTCGATGACGCGACAAAAGGAGGAGCTGGTCCCGCTCCGCCCCGGCAAGCTCGGCCTCTACGTGTGCGGCGTGACACCCTACGACTACAGCCACGTTGGGCATGCGCGCGTCTACGTGGTGTTCGACACCGTGGTGCGCTGGCTGCGCCGCGACCATCAGGTCACCTACGTGCGCAACTTCACCGACGTGGAGGACAAGATCATCAAGCGCGCGCGCGAGCAGGGCGAGGAGCCGCTCGCCCTCGCCGAGCGCTTCGCGCAAGCCTATCTGGAAGACATGGCGGCGTTGGCGGTGGGCCGCGCCGATGTCGAGCCGCGTGTGTCCACGCACATGGCCGAGATCATCGAGTTCGTGCGCGCGCTCGAGGACAAGGGCTTTGCCTATCGCGTGCAGTCGGCCACTGGCGTGGAGGGCGCGGGCTTCGACGTGTACTTCCGCGTGCGCAAGATGGACGGCGCGCGCTACTTGCAGCTCTCGGGCCGCACGCTCGAGGACATGCGCGCGGGTGCCCGCGTCGCCGTGGACGAGCGCAAGGACGACCCGCTCGACTTCGCGCTGTGGAAGAGCGCCAAGCCGGGCGAGATCGCGTGGGACTCGCCCTGGGGGCGTGGGCGCCCCGGCTGGCACATCGAGTGCTCGGCCATGAGCGAGAAGCACCTCGGTGTCAGCTTCGACATCCATGGCGGCGGCAAGGACTTGCTGTTTCCGCACCACACCAACGAGATCGCACAGAGCGAGTGCCGCCACGACGGCGCCGTCATGGCGCGCATCTGGATGCACAACGGCTTCGTCAACGTGGAGGCGAGCGACACCAGCGGCGTCGACGCCGATCTGGTGGAGGAGATCACGGACCAGCAGGGCCAGCGCATCAAGGTCGTGAAGATGTCGAAGTCGCTCGGCAACTTCTTCACCATCCGCGAGGTGCTGGCGCGCTACACGCCCGAGGCGCTGCGCACGCTCTTGTTGTCGACGCACTATCGCAGCCCCATCGCCTTCTCCGAACGCCTGGTGGAGGAGGCCGAGCGTCGCGCGCAGCGCCTGCACGAGACGCGTCGGCGCGTGCGCCGCTACCTGGAGAAGAACGCGCCCGAGGAGGGGCCGAGCCTCGAGACCGTGTTCTCGCGCCCGGGCGAGCACTTCCGGCCGCTGCACGACTTCGCCGAGGCCATGGAGGACGACTTCAACACACCCAAGGCCTTCGCGGCGCAAAACGAGCTCCTCAAGGTGGCCAACCTGCTCGTCGACGGGCGCGAGCAGGAGCTGACCGGCCAGAAGCTCAAGCCCGCCCAGCGGGCGCGCCTGCTCACCGAGTGGACCCGCGCCATGGAGCAGCTCGGCGCCGTGCTCGGCGT
Source organism: Deltaproteobacteria bacterium (assembly GCA_020850995.1). Taxonomy (GTDB): domain Bacteria; phylum Myxococcota; class UBA727; order UBA727; family VGSZ01; genus JACOUT01. Next base: position 18,199 of record JADZDP010000122.1, on the reverse strand, counting down.
CGGCGAGCGCGATGCCGAGGGCTTCCTCGACGAGCAGCGCGCGCTCGGGCTCAAGACGCGCGGGGTGTCGGCGGACGAGGTGCGCCGCCTGCTCGACGAGCGCAAGGCGGCCAAGGCGGCCAAGGACTTCCCGCGCGCCGACGCGGCGCGCGCCGCGCTCGGCAAGCTCGGCGTGGAGGTGCGCGATACGCCCGAGGGCGTGGAGTGGAACATCGCCTGACGCAGGCCTGCCAGACCGTGCGCGGGCTGCGGATCAGGACTTGGTCTCGGTCTTCGAGGGCGGCGTGGGCACGCGATCGCCATCGGCGGTCTTGCCCTCGATGGTCTTGGTGTCGTCCTCGCCCTTCATGGACTTGCGGAAGTTGTTGACCGCGCCACCCAGGCCCGCGGCGAGGTCGGGCAGCCGGCGCGCGCCGAACAGGAGCAGCACGATGAGCAGGATGACGACCAGCTCGCCCATCCCGATGCCGAAGGGCATGACATCCTCCACGAGGGTCGCTGCAGGGGTGCGGCGGGCCGGCTCGTCACTCTCTCGGTAGCGACAAATAGCGGCCCCGACAAGGCATGGCTCCCGCGCTCTCCGTCCTGCTGCCCATTCGCGACGCCGAGCGCACCCTGGCGGTGGCGCTCGGCAGCGTCTTGCGGAGCCGCGCGGTCGATCTCGAGGTGGTGGCCGTGCTGCACGGCTGCCGCGACCGGTCGGCCGCGGTGCTCTCGCGTGTCGCCCGCGGCGATCCGCGCGTGCTGGTGGTCGACGCCGCGCCCGCGCTCTCCCTCGGCGGCGCCCTGGAGCTTGGGCGCGCGCGCTGCCGAGCGCCCCTGATCGCGCGCATGGACGCCGACGACGTCATGCACCCGGAGCGCCTGGCCGCCGACGCCGCGTGGCTCGCCGAGCGCCCGCGCACGGGGGCGGTGGGCTGTCGGGTGCGCTTGGCGCCGCGGCATGCACCGGAGGATGGCCGCCACGCCGGTCTGGTGGCCTACCTCGCGTGGCAGAACGCAGCGCTCAGCGCCGCCGACCACCAGCGCGAGCTGTGGATCGAGCAGCCGCTCTGCCACCCGGCGACCACCTTCCGCACCGCGGCGCTGGACGCCGTGGGCGGCTGGCGCACCTCGCCTGCCCCCTTCCCCGAGGACTACGACCTGTTCTTGCGCTTGTCGTGCGCCGGCTGGGCCCTCGAGAAGCGGGCAGCGCTGCACCACGCGTGGCGCATCCACGCGGGGCTCGCCACGCGCAACCCGCGCGACCTGTTGGCGCGCGTCAAGGCCGAGCACCTGGTGGCGCGCTTCGGTCTCGCTGCGCGCCCCGTGATCGTGTGCGGCGCCGGCAAGGAAGGCCGGCGCATCGCGCGCGCGCTGGCGACCCAGGGCGTGGAGCCGGCGGCGTTCGTCGACGTGGCGCCGGACAAGGTGGGGCGGCGCCGACGCAACCTGGTGGTGCGCCACGCCGACGAGCTCGCCGCACTGCGCGCCGAGCTGCCGGGCTCGTTCGCGCTCGGCGCCGTGGGCACGAGCGGTGCGCGCGGTGTGGTGCGGGCGGGGCTCGAGCGCGCGGGCTTCGTCGAGGGCGAGAGCTTCGTGGTGGTAGCGTAGCCTTGGCGGCCGCGCGCGCGGCCGCTCTGCGCTAGCCTGCGCTCATGGGGGAGCCCTCGCCGTCGTCATCAGTGAAGCGCAGCTCGCCGGTGCTCATCGTCGCCGTGCTGACGACGATGTGCCTGCTCAATTTCATCGACCGCTACGCGCCCTCGGCGGTGAAGGACCTGTTCAAGGCCGAGCTCGGGCTCTCCGACGAGCAGACTGGCCTGGTGTTCTCGGCCTTCATCTTCGTCTACACGCTCGCTTGTCCGGTGTTCGGCTCCTTGGCAGAGCGGGGCAATCGCCCGCGCCTGCTCGCCGTCGGCGTGGCCCTCTGGTCGCTTGCCACCGTGGCGGCCGCCTTCGCCGACGGCTTCGCCATGCTCGTGATGACGCGCGCGCTGGTGGGCATCGGCGAGGCCGCCTTCATCACCATCAGCCCCGCCATGATCGCCGACCTGTTTCCGCCCGCACGCAGGAACCGGGCGCTCACGGTCTTGAACGTCGCCATGCCGCTCGGCGTCGCCATCGGCTTCACGTTGGCAGGCGCCTTCGGGCAGTGGTGGGGGTGGCGCGCCGCCTTCGTCATCGTGGGCGCACCTGGGCTGCTGTTGGCGCTGGTGGCGCTGGTGCTGCACGACCCTCCGCGCGGCGCCTTCGACGAGCCGGGGGCCGCGCGCGCGGCGCCGCCCTCGTGGTCCGGCGCGTTGCGTGGCTTCGCGCGCAACGCGCGCTGGCGCTACGCCACCGGCGGCTACATCGCCATGACCTTCGCGCTCGGGGGCATCGGCGACTGGTTCCCCACCTTCCTGTCGCGCGAGCGCGGCTTCTCGCTCGCCGAGGCGGGCACCGTCGCCGGCCTGTCCATCGTCGTCGGTGGGTTGGTCGGCACCGTCGCGGGCGGCGTGCTCGGCGACGCGCTGCAGACGCGCGTGCGCGAGGCCTACTTCGTGGTGTGCGGCGCCTCGTGCATCCCGGGGCTCATCTTGGCGGCCTGGGCCCTGTTCTTCGCTCAGGGCGCGCTCGCCATCACCGTCGCGCTCACGGCCGCGCAGGTGTTCTTGTGGATGTACAACGCCCCCGTCAACGCGCTCCTGGTCAACGCCGTCGACGTGGGGGTGCGCGCGCGCGCCTTTGGCGTGGCGCTCATGCTGACGCACCTCTTCGGCGACGTGCCGAGCCCGCCGCTCATCGGCGCGGTCTCGAGCGCCACCGGCAGTGTGGCCCAGGGGATCGGCCTTGCGCTGGTGGCCGTGGGCGTGGCCGCCAGCGTGTGGCTGGTGGGCGCGACGCGGCTCGGGGCGCCAGCCCGGGAGTGACGCTCGGCCGAGCGCGCGTGGCGCCGACCGCGATTGCGCGCCGCCACTGAAGCCGGCAGGAACGCGTCATGAACGTCGAGGTGCTGCTCAAGGCGCGCACATGATGTCGGCCACGAGCGACCGGGTGCTGTTCGGCGTGGTCGGGGTGCTCGTCACCCTGGTGCTGCTCGTCGACTTCGAGGTGCTGCCGCTCGGCGTCCCGGCCTGGTCGCTCTACCTCATCCCGGTGGTCGCCTGCCTGTTTGCGTGGCGGCCGTCGGCGCCCTTGGTGGTCGCCGTCGTCGCCGCGGTCCTCAACGTCGCCGGCTACGTGCTCAAGGCGCTCCCCGCGGACCCCGAGATTGCGCGCATCGCACAAGTGAACCGGGTGTTCGGCTTCCTGACCCTGCTCCTCCTTGGCGTGACCATTCGCCTGTTCGTGATGGCGAAGGTGAAGAGCGCCGAAGACGCATGGGTGGCCGCGGGCAAGAACCAGCTCGCTGCGCACCTGCAAGGAGAGCTCAGCATCGACGCGCTCGGGCAGCGGGCGCTCTCGTTCTTGGCGCAGTACCTCGGCGCGCAGGTGGGCGCGGCCTACGTGCGGCTCGAGAGCGGCCAGCTCCAGCGCTGCGGCACCTTCGCGCGTGGCGGCGCCAACGCCGCGCCGGAGCAGCTCGCGCCCGGCGAAGGGCTGGTGGGACAGGCCGTCGCGGAAGGGCGCACGCTGGCGCTCGAGGAGGTCCCGGCGGGCTATGCCGACGTCCGCTCGGCCACCGGCGCAGTGGCGCCGCGAGCGCTCCTGATTGCGCCCACGGTCGTTGATGGCACTGCCAACGGCGTGCTCGAGCTCGGGTTTCTCAGCACGCCGGGGGCGCGGGTGCGCGGCCTGCTCGACGAGGTGGCACAGACCCTCGGCACCGCCTGCCGCTCGGCCCGCTACCGCCAGCGGCAGCAGGAGCTCCTCGAAGAGACCCGCCGCCAGGCGGAGGAGCTGCAAACGCAGCAAGACGCGCTGCGGGCCGGCAATGACAAGCTGCTGGCGGCCAACGAGGAGCTGCGCTCGGCCAACGACACCCTCGACGAGCAGGGCCGCTCGCTCGCTCGCTCCGCCACCGACTTCGAGCGCGCCAGCCGCTACAAGTCGGAGTTCCTGGCGAACATGTCGCACGAGCTGCGCACGCCACTCAACAGCTTGCTCATCCTCGCGCGCCTCCTTGCCGAGAACGGGGGCGGCAATCTCACGTCCGAGCAGATCAAGTTCGCGACCAGCATCGCCGCTGCGGGCAACGACCTGCTGACCTTGATCAACGACATCCTCGATCTCTCGAAGATCGAGGCCGGGCGCGTCGAGCTGCAGGTGGAGCCCGTGACCATCGCTGGCCTGATCGATGAGCTTGGTCGGCGCTTCACGCCGCTGGCCACAGAACGAAAGCTGGTGCTCCGCCTGCGGGTGGAGGCGGATAGCCCGAGCACCATCGAGACCGACCGCCAGCGGCTGCAGCAGATCCTCAGCAACCTGCTGTCGAACGCCATCAAATTCACCGAGGCTGGGCACGTCGAGGTGCGGGTGAGCCCGGCGCCGGGGCGGCGCATCGCGTTCGCGGTCTCGGATACGGGCATCGGCATCGCGCCAGAGCATCAGCTGGGGATCTTCGAGGCGTTCCGCCAGGCGGACGGCACCACCAGCCGCAAGTACGGCGGCACCGGTCTCGGGCTCTCGATCTCGCGCGAGCTGGCCGCCCTCCTCGGCGGTGCGATCACGCTCGAGAGCGCGCCGGGCAAGGGCAGCACCTTCACGGCCACGGTGGCACGGCGGCTCGTGGCCGATGCGCCCGTGGCGATCGCTCCGGGGCGCGCGGACGCCGTCGCGGCCAGGCCGGAAACGCGCGGTGGTGGGCGCCGCAGCGTGCTGGTTGTCGAGGACGATGCCGCGCTCAAGGACGCGCTCGCCGCCATGCTGCGCGCGCGCGGGCTCGACGTGGCGGGGGCTGCCAGCGCCGCCGAGGCCACCGACATGCTGCGCACGGCGACCTTCGACTGCGTGGTGCTCGACCTCATCCTGCCGGACCAGAGCGGCATCGAGCTCCTCGAGCGCTCTGGCAACGGCGCCGGCGCGCTGCCGCCGGTCATCGTGCACACCGCGCGCGCCCTGTCGGGCGACGAGGAGCGACACCTGCGTCGCTACGCCCGCGCCATCGTCGTCAAAGGCGCGAGCTCGCCGGAGCGACTGTTCGACGAGGTGACGCGGGTGCTGCAGGGGCCGACGCGTGCCGAGGTGAGCGGCGAGAGCGGCAAGGCACCTGGCGAGCGCGACGCCGTGCTCGCCGGCCGGCGCGTGCTCTTGGTGGAGGACGACATCCGCAACGTGTTCGCCCTCACCAGCATGCTCGAGCCGCGCGGCGTCGCCGTCGACGTCGCGCGCACCGGCACGGAGGCACTGGCGCGCCTGGAGCGGGCGCCTCGCGTCGACCTGGTGCTGATGGACGTGATGTTGCCCGAGCTCGATGGCCTCGAGGCCACCCGGCGCATCCGCGTCCACCAGCACTACCGGGCGGTGCCGATCATCACGCTGACGGCCAAGGCGATGCCCGATGACCGCGAGCGGAGCTTGGCGGCTGGGGCCAACGACCACCTCACCAAGCCCGTCGACGGCGAACGCCTGATGTCGGCCATGCGAACCTGGTTGGCGGCGTGACGACGACGACCGCGCCGATCGACGATCCGCTCGCACCCTTGCTGGCGGAGCTCTTGGAACGGAAGCACTGCGACTTCCGCGGCTACGCCCGCCCGTCGCTCGAGCGCGGCGTCGAGCGGGCCCGCGCCGCGCTCGGCGTCGCCAGCGTCGACGAGCTCGCGGCGTTGGTGTGTCGCGACCCGGCGGCGCTGACCACGATGGCGCGGGCGCTCACCACCAGCGTGAGCGAGCTCTTTCGCGATCCCTCGTACTTTCGCGCCTGGCGTGACGAGGTGATGCCGCTGCTGGCGACCTACCCATCGATCCGTGTGTGGGTGGCGGGCTGTGGGGCCGGCGAGGAGGCGTACTCGATCGCCGTCATCCTCGCCGAGGCTGGTCTGCTCGATCGCGCGCTGGTCTATGCCACCGACATCGACGAGCATGCCCTGGCGGTCGCGGCCAGCGGCGCCTACCCGGCCGAGCGCCTGCCCGCGTTCGAGCGCAACTACCGCGCCGCCGGCGGGCGCGCGCGCCTGAGCGATCATGTGAGGATCGACGGCGCCACGCTCCACTTCGACGCGCACCTGCGCGCGCGCGTGTCGTGCTCGGAGCACAGCCTGTCCACTGACGGGGCGTTCGCCGAGGTGCACGCGGTGTCGTGCCGCAACGTGCTCATCTACTTCGCGCGCGAGCTCCGCGATCGAGCGTTGGCGCTCTTCCTCGACGCGCTCTGCCCGCGCGGCGTGCTCGGCCTGGGAGCCACCGAGTCGCTGGCGCTGTCGGAGCATGGCGGGCGCTTTCACCCCTTCGTCGCTGCCGAGCGCCTCTACCGGAGGGCGTGATGACCACGACGAGCCATTCGCTCACCAGTCGCCCGGTCATCCTCGTGGTCGACGACGTGGCTGCCAACCTGATCGCCCTGGAAGCGATGTTGCGGCGCGACGACATCGAGATTGTCACGGTGTCCTCGGGGGCGAGCGCGCTCGAGGTGCTGCTGGCGCGCGACGTCGCCCTCGCCATTATCGACGTGCAGATGCCGGAGATGGACGGGTTCGCCCTGGCCGAGCTCATGCGCGGCGTCGAAAAGACCCGCTTCGTGCCCATCATCTTCGTCACCGCCGGGGCGCGCGATCAGTCGCGAGTGTTTCAAGGCTACGACGCTGGCGCCGTCGATTTCCTGTTCAAGCCCATCGAGCCCCACATCCTGCGCGGCAAGGTGGAGGTGTTCGCGACGCTCGAGCGCCAACGGCAACAGCTGCGCGAACAGGATCGGATGCGCGAGATGTTCATGGGCATCCTGGGCCACGATCTGCGCAACCCGCTGAGCGGCATCATCATGTGCGCGCAGATCCTGCACGCCCGCGCCGACGACGAGGCCCTGCGGGAACCGCTGGCGCGCATCCTCGCCAGCGGCCAGCGCATGACGCGCATGGTGGAGCAGTTGCTCGACCTGACGCGCCTGCGCTTGGGCTCGGGCATCGCGCTGACCATCACCGCCGTGGACCTCGGCAGCGTCGTCACCAGCGTCGTCGACGAGTCCGAGCAGACGCGCGCGCGCTGCCGCTTGGAGACCGCGGGCGAGGTCACGGGTCGTTGGGACACCGATCGCCTGCTGCAGGTGGCGGCCAACCTGGTGGGCAACGCCATGCAACACGGCGCGCCCGGCACGCCGATCGTGGTGCGCGTCGACGGCACCACGGCCGACCGGGTGACGCTGAGCGTCCACAACCAGGGGCCGCCCATCCCCGACGAGCTGCGGCCGGTGCTGTTCGCGCCCTTCCGTGGCTTGCAGCGCGATTGCAAGTCCGGTGGGCTGGGCCTCGGGCTCTACATCACCGAGCAGCTCGTGCTCGCGCACGGCGGGACCATCGCGTTCAGCTCCGACGAGCGCTCTGGCACCTGCTTCACGGTGACGCTGCCGCGCCCGGAGCGCGGCGCCTCCTGAGGCCGCGGCGACGTGGCCGAAGGGCGCGGTGTGACGCGGTGTGCTGAAAATTGAACAGACGTTTTTTTCAACGAACGTTCGTGAAAAGAATGACTGGCATCGACCGACCGTGCCGCTAGGCTCGTGGCACAGCGAGGCACAGCATGGGCGACCCCCCCGTCGAGAAGCGCTTCCGCATCCTCTGCGAGATCACGCGCGCGCAGCACTTCGCCTGGCGCGAGGCCGTGCAGCGCAAGGCGCCGAACCTCGACGCCACCGAGGTGGTGAAAGAGATGTGGCGCGTCACCGGTGAGGGCACGGGCGCCGCCTACCTCAAGCACCTCGACAAGAGCGGCTCGCTGCCGCAGCAGGTGGCAGAGAGCATCGCGTTCTCGTCGGTGTGCATGGGCGAGGACGCTGTGGTGGAGATCGGCGCGGGCGGCAAGGAGGCCTTTGTGCGCCACCGCGGCTGTCCCTGGCATGGCTGGCACGAGAGGAAGGGCCTGCTCGCCGAGGATCGTCCGGGTTGCGATGCCTGGTTTGAGGGCACGGTGGCCACCGTGAACCGCGCGCTCAACACCTCGCTCAAGGTGGAGACCCTCAAGGCGCTGCCCGACGGCGACGACTGCTGCCTGCGCCGCTTCTCGGTGGAGGGCTGAGCGATCGTGGCGCGCCCGCTGCGAGCCGATAGCGCGCTGCTCGCCGACGGCGGCGAGGCGCTCTTGCTTGGCAACGAGGCCATCGTGCGCGGCGCGCTCGAGGCGGGCGTGGCCTTCGCCACCGGCTATCCGGGCACGCCGTCGTCTGAGGTGACCGACGCGTTCGCCGCGCTCGCCGACGAGCTGGGCATCGGCTTCGAGTACGCGGTCAACGAGAAGATCGCGGTGGAGCTCGCGTACGCGGCCTCGCTGGCGGGCGCGCGCTCGCTCGTCGCCATGAAGCACCTCGGGCTCTCGTCGGCGGGCGATCCGCTCAGTACCATCCCCTACATGGGCGTGGGCGCGGGCATGGTCGTCGTGAGCGCCGGTGACCCGGGCTGCCACACCAGCCCCAACGAGCAGGACCAACGCCACGTGGCCGACATGCTGCACCTGCCGGCGCTCGACCCGTCCACGCCCGACGAGGCCCTGCGCCTGACGCGCTTCGCTTTCGAGCTTTCGGAAGCGTGCAAGTTGCCGGTGCTGCTGCGGCCGACCACGCGCGTGTGCCACGCCCGCGCGCCCGTCCGCCTGGGGCCTCGGCGAGCGCCCACCGTGCGCGGCTTCGTGCGCGATCCGGCGCGCCTGTTGCCGGTGCCGGTGAACGCACGTCGCCTGCGCGGAGAGATCGAGGGGCGACTCGAGCGCGCGCGACGCGCCATCCTCGCGGACGGCGCTGCGTTCTCGCGCGTGGGGCAGGGGCGACTCGCGCTCCTCTCCTCCGGCGCCGCCGCCGCGCTGTGTGCGGACGTGCTCGCCGTGCTCCGCGAGCACGGGCTGGCGCGCGAGCTGAGCTTCCTGCGCGTGGCTGCCGTGCACCCGCTGCCCGTCGAGTGGTTGGTGGAGCAGCTGCGCGGGCTCGACGAGCTGTTGGTGGTCGAGGAGCTCTCGCCTTTCCTCGAGGATGCGCTGCGCAGCCTCACGTCGGTGTACGGGCTGCCGGTGCGCATCCTCGGGCAGCGCACCGGCCACGTGCCGACCCATGGTGAGCTGTCGCGCGAGGCCGCGCAGGGCGCCGTTGAGCGCGCGTTCGGACTGCCGCGCACCGTCGAGCACGCCCCGGCGGTGGCCGCAGGGCCGCCGGTGCCTGCGCGTCCGCCCATCCTGTGCTCGGGCTGTCCGCACCGCGCCGCCTTCGTTGCCGTGAAGGCGGTCTTTGGCGACGACGCGCTGATGTTCAACGACATCGGCTGCTACACGCTGGGTGCGTCGCCGCCCTTCGACGCGGGCGACGCGCTCCTGTCGATGGGCTCGGGCATCGCGCTGGCCGCTGGTGTGTCGCGCATGCTCAAGCAGCGCACGGTGGCGTTCTTGGGCGACTCCACCTTCTTTCACTCGGGCATGCCGGCCCTGCTCGATGTGGTGAAGGAAGAGGCCGACGTTGTCACCGTGGTGCTCGACAACGACGTGACCGCCATGACGGGCTTTCAGACGAGCCCGCTCGTACAGATCGGCGCCGGCAAGAGCGGCGGCCACGGAGATGCGCGCGTGCGCCGACGCGTCGACATCGCCAACATCGTGCGGGCCCTGGGCGTGAGCCACGTGGAGCGCGTGGACCCGTTGCAGGTGGCAGCCACGCACGGCGCCTTCGAGCGCGCCCGCGCCGCCAAGGGGCCGAGCGTGCTCATCCTCGAGCGGCCCTGCCCGGTGTTCCTGCACCGAGAGGGCATCGAGAACCCGCCCGTCGTCGAGACCGCGCCCGCGCAAGCGCCCGCGCGTACCCAGGTGGACAACGACACCTGCCGCACCTGCGGTCGCCAGGCGCTCGGACACAGGTGTCGCCAGCCGGTGATGAAGCCCTTCGAGCGCTCCATGGCGCGCGCGCGCTCGCTCGAGGTGGGCAACGACCCACCCCGCGCGCGGCCCGCGGTGGCGCCCTGCGCGAGCCAGTGCCCGCTCTTCTTGTGCATTCAGGGCTACGCCACGCACATCGCCGCCGGCCAGTACGCGCATGCGCTCGAGCTCATCCTCGACGGGCTGCCCTTGCCCGAGGCGGTGTGCCGTGTGTGCCACCGGCCCTGCGAGCGCGTGTGTGTGCGCGCGTCTACCGACGAGCCCGTGGCCATCAACGAGCTCAAGCGCTTCGTGGTCGAGTGGGCCAACGAGCACCCGACGGCAGTCGCGTCGTTGCCGAAGGACGCCGAGCACGGCCGCACGGTCGCCGTGGTGGGCGCCGGGCCTGCCGGGCTCGCGGCCGCGTACGACCTGCGTGCGCGCGGCTATCGCGTGGCGCTGTTCGACGCGCGCACTGAGGCGGGCGGCCTCTTGCGCTGGGGCATCCCCGCGTATCGCTTGCCCAAGGACGCGCTGGCCCGCGACCTCGCACGCGTGACCCAGGCGGGGGTGGAGCTGCACCTCGGGCGCGCCCTGGGTGCCAATCTTGCGCTCGACGAGCTGCTGGCGGGCCACGACGCGGTCGTGCTCGCGCACGGCGCGTGGCGGCCCGGCGCGCTGGTGGTACCCGGCGAGGGCGACGCCCGCGTCGTCGACGCGCTCGCCTTCCTCGAGCGCGCGGGCGAGGGTACGGCGTCAAACGTGCTCGTGATCGGCGGCGGCAACTCCGCCATCGACGCCGCGCGTACGGCGCTGCGCAAGGGCGCGCGCGCCGTGAGCGTCGCGTGCCTCGAGGCGCGCGAGGACATGCCCGCCATCACGAGCGAGATCGAGGCGGCCGTGGACGAGGGCGTGCGGCTCCTTTGCCGCACCAAGGTGAGCTCGAGGCAGAACGGCGGCGTGCTGCTGTGCGACGTCGAGAAGACCGACCCGCGGCGCGTCGATCCCGGCGCCTTCCGCGCGCTCGCGGGTACCGAGCGAGCGCTGCCCGTGGAGCTCATCGTGCTCGCCATCGGCCAGCAGCCGGACCTGTCGATGCTCGAGGGCGCGGGCCTGGCGCAGAGCGCCGCGGGCGCCCTGGCGATCGACGAGGGCAACCGCACCAGCCACGCGCGCGTGTTCGCCGCCGGCGATCTGGTGGAGCGCGATCGCAGCGTCACGAGCGCCATCGCATCGGGGCGCCGCGCGGCCTGGGGGGTCGACGCTGCGCTGCGCGGTAGCGCCGAGGCCGCCCGCCGCCCGCCGCCGCCGCGCCCCACCATCGCTGCCGCCTCCTCGAGCTTCGCGCCGCGCCGCAGCGATCCCGACCGGCGCGTACAAGCGCCTCTGCTGCCTGCGTCGACGCGCACGGGCAGCTTCGACGAGGTGGAGGGCCGCATCAGCGAGGAGGCGGCGCGCCGCGAGGCCGAGCGCTGCCTGGTCTGTGGGCAGTGCGGCAACTGCTCCGTGTGCACCGAGGTGGTGGGCTGTCCCGCCTTCTACGTCGAGGGCGGCATTCACATCGACCGCGCCCTGTGCATCGACTGCCGCCTGTGCGTCTCGACCTGTCCGAACGGGGCCATCGCATGAGCCGCGTCGCCGAGCTCCAGGTGCTGTTCTGCGGGGTCGGTGGCCAGGGCGTCTTGCGCGCCGCCGAGCTATTCGGGCGCGCGCTCTTTGCGGCCGGCAAGCGCGTCAACATCGGGCAGCTTCATGGCATGTCGCAACGCGGCGGCAGCGTGTCGAGCTTCGTCATCGTGGGCGCGGCCGAGGCGGCGCTCCTCGAGGGTGCACCCGATGTGGTGGTGGCGCTCGAGCCCATCGAGGCGGCGCGCGCGGCCTCCGCCTTTGGCCCACGCACTGTCGTGCTCGTCAACATCGCCACCGTGGTGCCGTACGAGCGCACGCGCGCGGGCCAAGGCTACCCGTCGATTGACGAGCTGCTCGGGCGCGTGGCGGTGCGCGCCGGCCGCGTGCTCACGGCGGACCTCAGCGGCGCGCTTACGCCCCTCGGCTTGGCGCGCGCGGTGGGCGTGGCGATGCTGGGCGCGCTCACGCGCCAGGCCCCGTTTGTCGCGCTCGGCGTCTCCGCCGACGCGCTCGTCGCCGCGCTGGCCGGCAACGCCGAGGCGCAGCGCGCGTTCGCGCTCGGCGCCGAGACCACCTTCCATGAATGGAACAGCTCGCAGGGGACCCGCGATGGCCTTCAAGCTCGGCATTGACGTCGGTGGCACCTTCACCGACTTGTTCCTGTGGTCGTCGGACGGCCGCATCGAAACGCACAAGACCTTGTCGACGCCGGCGGACCCCTCCATCGGCCTCGTCGACGGGCTGCGCGCGTTGGCAGAGCGCGTGGGGATGGAGCACGGCGCCTTCCTGCGCTCCATCAGCGCCATCGTGCACGGCACGACCGTCACCACCAACGCTACGCTGACGCGCAACGGCGCCACCACCGGCCTCTTCACCACCGAGGGCGTGCGCGACGCGCTCGAGATGCGGCGCGGCATCCGCGAGGCGCAGTACGACAACCGCTACCAGAACGTTACGCCGCTGGTGCCGCGCGCCTTGCGCCTGCCGGTCAAGGGCCGCCTCGATCGCGACGGCACGGAGCTCACCGCCCTCGACCTCGACGATGTGCGCCGTGGCGTGGAGACGATGAAGCAGGCTGGCGTGGGCGCTGTGGCCGTGTGCTTCATGAATTCCTTCGCCAACCCCGCGCACGAGCGCGCGGCTGCCGAGCTGGTGCGCGCCGCCATGCCCGATGCCTACGTCAGCGCTTCGACCGAGGTGTTGCCGACGGTGCGCTTCTACAACCGCGTGTCGACGACGGTGATGAACGCGTACGTCGGTCCCATCCTCAAGGGCTACCTCGATCGCTTGACCAAGCGCCTGGCCGAGGTGGGCTTCGGCGGCGTCTTGCTCATCATGCAGTCCTCGGGCGGCGTGGCCCTGCCCACGGTGACCATGGGCAGGCCCGCGGCCACGCTCTTGAGCGGCCCGGCCGGCGCGCCCGCTGCTGCCGCCGCCTACACCAAGGACATCGGCAACGGCGACTGCGTGGTCGTCGACATGGGCGGCACCAGCTTCGATGCCTCGTTGGTGCGCGGGGGCGAGGCCGCCATGCGCAACGAGGGCGACATCGAGCGCCTGCGCATCGCGCTGCCCATGCTCGAGATCACCACCATCGGCGCCGGCGGCGGCAGCATCGCGTGGATCGACGAGGGCGGGCTCTTGCGCATGGGGCCCCAGTCGGCAGGCGCCATGCCGGGGCCCGCATGCTACGGGCGCGGCGGCGAGAAGCCCTGCGTCACCGACGCCAACGTGGTGCTCGGCTACCTCGACCCGCACAACTTCGCCGGCGGGCGCCTCACGCTCGACGTGGAGGCCGCCAAGCGCGCCATCACCGAGCGGGTCGCCAAGCCGCTCGGGCTCTCGCTGCAGCAGGCGGCCGCGGGCATGTATCGCGTGGTCAACGCCAACATGGCGCACGGTGTGCGCGAGGTGACGGTGCGTCGCGGCATCGATCCGCGCGAGCTGCCGCTCGTCGTCGCCGGCGGCGCCGGGCCGCTGCACGCTTGCATGATCGCCGAGGAGCTCGAGATCGAGAACATCGTGGTGCCGCCCACCGCGTCGGTGCTGTGCGCCACCGGCATGGTGCTCTCGGACCTGCGCCACGACTTCGCGCGCTCGTACATGCGTCGCCTCTCGCGCCTCGACTTCAAGGAGCTGAACGCGCTCCTCGCCGAGCTAGAGGCCGAGGCCGAGGCGCAGCTGCACGCCGAGGGAGTGGCGCCAACACAGCGCCGCCTCGAGCCGGCCTTCGACCTGCGCTACCTCAAGCAGTACCACGAGGTCACGGTGCCCGTGGCGCGCGCGGACATCGCCAAGGGCGAGCTGTCGGCGACCACGAGCGCCTTCCATGCCGAGCACAACCGCTTGTACGGCTATGACCTCGGCAAAGAGGGCACCGATATCGAGCTCATCACGGTGCGCCTCAAAGCTGTGGGCACCACCGACAAGCCGGTGCTGCCGCGCGTGCCGCCCGCCGAGGGTGAGATCAAGCGCGCGCTGTCGGGGGCACGGCGCGCCTTCGTCCCCGAGGACAACGACTTCGAGCTCACGCCCATCTACCAGGCCTCGATGCTCATGGCCGGCGACCACATCCCTGGGCCCGCGCTCATCGAGCGCGTCGACACCACCATCGTGGTGACGCGCTCGTTTTCCGCCACCATCGACGCGCTCGGCAGCGCGCGCCTCACGCGCAACCTCACGAGGAAGGTCTGAGCCATGAGCGAGAGCACCAAGGCCGCAGCGTCGGACGTCAAGGTGGACCCGGTCCTCGTGGCCATCATCGGGCGTGCGCTCAAGGCCATCACCGAGGAGATGAGCGTCTCCATGGAGCGCACCACGCGCTCGCCCATCCTGTGCGAGGCGCGCGACTACGTGACCGGTCTGTACGACGCTGAAGGGCGCATGCTCGAGCAGACCGAGAACCTGCCCATCCTGTCCTTCTCGTTGGCGCCGGTGTGCAAGCACATCGCCCAGAAGTTCAAGGGCAACATCTTCCCGGGCGACGTGTTCTTTCACAACGACGTGTTCTCGCTCGGAAACCAGAACAACGACGTCGCCGCCTTCAAGCCCATCTTCGTCGGCGACCAACTGGTGGCGTGGTCGGCCACCAAGGGGCACCAAGCCGACATCGGCGGCAACGTGCGCGGCGGCTACAACCCCGACGCCACCGAGATCTGGCAAGAGGCGCTGCGCATCCCCGCGGTCAAGGTGGTGGAGCGCGGGGCCGTGCGCAAAGACGTCTGGGATCTGATCTTCGCCAACATTCGGCTCGACATCGTCGAGGCCGACATGCAGGCAGAGATCGGCTCTTGCACCGTGGGCGAGCGTCGCCTGCAGGCGCTCATCGGCAAGTACGGCCTCGAGGTGTTCGAGGCGCACAAGCTGGCGCTGTTCGACGCCGCCAAGAAGCTGATGCAGGCGGAGATCCGCGCCATCCCGAAGGGCAGCTACATGGGCGAGGCCTGGGCCTACTACGACGGCAAGAACGTCGGGTCGAAGTACAAGATCAAGGTCACCATCACCGTCGACGATGAGCACATCAGGTTCGATTACACGGGGACCGACAAGCAGACCAACGCCTTCGTCAACGGCACTTACACATCGAGCGCGTCGGCCACGGTGCTCACCTTCTTGCAGATGGTGAACCCCGACATCCCGCACAACGAGGGCATGCTCGAGCCCATCGACATCGTCATCCCCGAGGGCACCATCCTGAACGCGGCCTTCCCGGCGGCCACCACCTACGGCAACCACCTGTGCCCGAACAACGCCGACGCCATCATCCGCGCGCTCGCGCCCGTCATCCCTGAGCGCGTCGGCGCTGGCTGGAACCAGCTCTTGTGCTCACTGTCGACGGGAACCGACACCACGAAGGCCGAGCCCTACGTCGACATCATGTTCATGGGGCTCAAGGGCGGCTCGGGCGCCATGCCCACCTGCGACGGCTACGACCACATCGGCATGATCGACGCGTCAGGCGGCGTGCTCGATCAGGACTACGAGATGTTCGAGCAGCAGACGCCCCACCTCTTGCTCGAGCATGAGCTGCTCTGCGACTCGGCGGGCGCGGGCAAGTACCGCGGCGGCCTGGGCGTGCGCACGCGCTATCGCGTGGGCGGTACCGGTACGCAGCTCGTCACCTTCGGCGACGGCGACGTGGAGCCTGCCTTTGGGCTGCAAGGGGGCCGTGAGGGGACGCTCAACAAGATCGAGCTGCACCGACCCGACGGCAGCACCGTGGTGCCGCGCACCAAGGACATCGTCAAAGACGTGCCCGCGGGCACCGAGTACCTGCAGATCGCGGGCGGCGGCGGCGGCTGGGGCGACCCGCGCGAGCGGCCCGCGGCCAAGGTGTGCGACGAGGTGCGAAACGGCGTCATCTCGCGCGGCGCCGCGCTCGAGCTCTACGGCGTGGCGCTCGACGAGCGGCTCGAGATCGACGAGGACGCCACCGCGCGCCTGCGGGGGAAGCGATCGTGAGCGGCGGTCTCTCCCCCGAGCAGATCGAGGTGCGCCGCGCCTTCCACGATCTGGCCGTGCGCGCCATCCGTCCGCGCGCTCGCGCCATCGACGAGGGCAAGAGCTTCGATGGCGAGCTCTTTCGCGAGGTGGGGAAGACCGGCTTCTTCTCCATGCGCTACCCCGAGCCCGAGGGCGCCGGCGCCGATGTGCTCTCCTACGTGCTCGCGGTGGAAGAGCTCGCGTGGGGCAGCCTGTCCCTCGCCGCGAGCTGCACCATGCAGTCCTTGATGGGCAGCTTCTTCTTGCACCGGCACCTCGAGGGCGCGCGGCGCACGGCGCTCCTGCCTCGTGTGTTCTCGGGAGAGGCGGTGGCCGGCATCTGCATGACCGAGCCCGGCGCGGGCAGCGACCTGTCGTCCATGAAGACCCGCGCGGAACAGCACGGCGATGGCTGGAAGCTCACGGGCAACAAGACCTGGGTGACCTCTGCGCCCGTCGCCGAGGTCTTCACGGTGCTGGCGCGCACCGGCGCCAAGGAGCTGTCGGTCTTCTTGGTGGAGCGCGGCGCGCCGGGCCTCAGCGTCGGGCGCGCCATCGACAAGATGGGGGTCAAAGGCTCGCTCACCTCCGAGCTGGCGCTCGACGGCACGCCGGCCCTCATGCTCGGCGCCGCGGGCTCGGGCATGGCCTCGTTGCGCGAGATCCTCGCCGAGATCCGCGTGATGACGGGCGCGCTCGCCGTGGGCGTGGCGCGCGCCGCCCTCGAGGACGCCGTTCGCTATGCAAAAGAGCGCGTGCAGTTCGGCAAGCCGATCGGCGAGCACCAGGCCATCCAGCTCCACCTCGCGCAGATGCGCACCGACCTCGAAGCTGCCCGCCAGATGGTGCACTGGGCGGCCCGCCGCAGCGACGAGAAGCTGGCGAACGCCGACGAGGCCGCCATGGCCAAGCTGTTCGCCTCCGAGGCCGCGCTGCGCGTGTGCGATCACGCGGCGCGCGTGCTCGCTTCCTACGGCTACGCCACCGACTACGACGTAGAGCGCTACCTGCGCGACGTGCGCTTCACGCTGATCGGCGGCGGCACTTCGGAGATCCTGATGACCAACATCGCGCGAGGGATGCTCACATGACCATCAAGGTCCTCATCGCCAAACCTGGGCTCGACGGCCACGACGTGGGCGCCAAGCTGGTGGGCCGCGCGCTCGCCGAGGCCGGTATGCAGGTGAGCTACTCGGGGCTGAAGCGCTCGCCCGAGCAGATCGCCGAGCGCGCTGCCGCCGAGGGCGTCGACGTGGTGGGCCTGTCGGTCATGTCGGGGGCCCACCTGCCGCTGGCCAAGAGCGCGCTCGCGGCGCTCAAGGAAAAGGGCCTCGGGCACCTGCCTCTCGTGGTGGGTGGCGTCATCCCCGAGCGCGACCGCGAGCCGTTGCTGGCGCTCGGCGTGGCCGCGGTGTTCCCCGTGGGCACGCCCTTCGAGGACGTCGTCAAGGGCATCGAGCAGGTGGTGGGCACCGGCAACAAGGCGAGGGCCACGCGATGAGCAAGGACAAGAGCGAGACCTCCCGCGTGGTTTGGGAGTCGGGCCTCGAGGTGAAGCCGGTGTACGGCCCCACCGACGTCGAGGCGAGCGGTGGCTACGGCCGCGTGGGCGCGCCCGGCGAGCACCCCTACACGCGCGGCATTCACCCCACCATGTACCGCGGGCGCCCGTGGACCATGCGGCAGTACTCGGGCTTCGGCACCGCCGAGGAGACGCGCGAGCGCTTTTTGTTCCTCATCAAGAACGGCCAGACCGGGCTCAACGTCGCCTTCGACCTGCCGACCCAGAACGGCTACGACTCGGACCACCCCATGGCGCAGGGCGAGGTGGGGCGCGTGGGCATGGCGGTCGACACGCTAGCCGACATGGAGATCGCCTTCGAGGGCATCGACCTCGCCAAGATCTCGACCTCGTTGACCATCAACGGCTCCGCCGTGCCCATCATGGCCATGTACTTCGCCATGGCAGGTAAGCGGGGCTACGCGCTCAAGGACCTCAAGGGCACGGCGCAGAACGACATCCTCAAAGAGTTCATCGGCCGCGGCACCTGGATCTTCCCCGTCGACGACTCGGTGCGCCTGGTGGGCGACACCATGGAGTTCTGCGCGAAGAACGCGCCCAAGTACAGCCCGGTGAGCGTGTGCG
>JADZDP010000121.1 GCA_020850995.1 Deltaproteobacteria bacterium | reverse complement strand
GCGATCCATCGTCGCTGGCGCCGTCGCGTCCTCGGTCCGTGGCGACGGCCACGGCCCTGCGGGGCTCCTTGCCATCGACGCGCCTCGCTCGCGATCACCGATCGACTTGTCCGTTCGCGGGCCCTTACCCTCGCACTCGTCAGCGCGGCGCTCGCGCTCTTGCCCGGCTGTCTGGAGCTCGGCACTGCCTGCACCGACGAAGCCCGCGCCTCGGTGCAGGTGACGCTGGTCGACGACCTCGGCAGCTTCCCGAACGGCGTGTCGGTCACCATGCAGCAGCAAGGGCAAGACGAGGAGCCGTGCAGCGACTTCGGCACGGCCGGCACGGTGGTGTGTGGCTACGAGGTCGAAGGTGAGATCACGGTGCGGGCCGAGGCGCCGGGCCACGGGCCCGACGAGGAGACCGTGCTGGTAGAGCGCACGCCCGACGGATGTCACGTGGTCACCGAGGAGGTGACCTTGGTGCTGCCGGCGTACGACGGTCAGCTCTGAGGGCCGCTGTGGGCGCGCGCCACGCGCACCAAAGACACCGCCAGCTCGTCGATCAAGATCAGACGTGCCTCGGCGCGAAACGTGGCGCCCTCGGCGGCGGGCAGGGTGAGCGTGACGTCCCGCTCGGGGCCGTCGCCCTGCGGGCGCGCCTCTACCTCGAGGAAACCCACGTAGCGGCGCACGAAGGGATCGAGGGCCTTGTAGAGCGCCTCCTTGAGGGAGAAGCGCAGCAAGAGCTCGCGGCGGCGCGCGTCGTCGTCGAGGGGGGCGAGCTCGGCGCGCTCGGCCTCGGTCAAGACGTGGGACGAGATGTCGCGCACCTGCGCGCGCGCCGCCAACGGCTCCACGTCGACGCCGATGCGGTCGTCGCCGGCCCGGAGCGCGAGGGCAGCCGCGACCTCGTCTTTGTGGCTCACGCTCACGCACAGGGGTGCGGCCACGCGCGGCGCGCCGCGCTCATCGGGCAAGATGGGCGCGTCGCTGTCGTGGCCGAGCGTGGCCAGCGCCTCGTGCGCGGCCAGGCGCCCCATGGCGAAGGTGCGCTGTCGCCGCTCGCCCCACGCGCGCGCCAGCGCGGCCTCGTCAGGGTGCAAGCGCGCGAGCAGGCTGTGCGCAGTGGCCGACGCGGGGAAGCGCCGCACGCACAGCACACCGAAGGCGGTGTGGCGCAGCGTCGAGGTCACGGACCGCCCGACTTGCTCGCGCGCCGCACCGGGTCGGTGGTCTCGGCGCGTGCCGCCACGGGCTGCGCGCGCGGCCGCACGCGATAGAAGGTCAGCGGCACGCCGATGCCGTCGACCAAGATGGGCGGTGAGGCCGCGCCCTCGTACTGGTCGGCGACCTTGGCGAAGGTCTCCTCCGACACCAGCAGGCCGAAGTTGTGCGCCCGCGCCTCGCGCTCGAGCGCCCCGGCCAGCGCCGTCACCTCGCCCACCACCACGCTCTCGGCGCGCGCGCTGCCGCCCACGGTGCCCACCACGGCGTCGCCGGTGGCGATGCCGATGCCCACGCTGAAGGCGCCGTCGCCGCGCTCCTTGCGCGCGGCAGAGAGCACCGCCACCTCGCGCTGGAGCGTGAGGCCGGCGGCCACGGCGCGTCGCTCGTCATCGGCCGCTTCGCCCGCCACGCCCCACGCGCACTGCACGGTGTCGCCGAGCATCTTCTCCACGTGTCCGCCGTGGCCGTGCACCACGCGCGTGGTGGTCGCGTACAGCTCGTCGAGCAAGTGCAAGGTGGCGGCGGGGGGCTGCCGCTGCAAGAGCGGCAGGAAGCCGGCGACGTTGATGTTCAGCACCGTGACGCGACGCTGGCGCGCGCGCTCGCCGGTGGCGATGGCCTGCGCGCGCTGGTCGCCCACGTGGCGCGCCAGCACGCCATGGAGGCGCTCGTGCTCATCGCGCTCGGCCAAGAGCTCGCGCTCGGCAGGTGCGATGACGCGTCGACGCACCAGGCGCGCGAGCGAGAGCGCGAGCCCTACGGCGGCGAGCAGCGCCGCGCCGGCGCCCAGGCCCACCGAGGCCGCCAGCTCGCGCGCGCCCGGGTCGGTGGCGAGCCCCACCGCCACGCTGCCCGCGGGCGCCTCAGCGCCGGGGTCGTCGCGGTCGCGCGCCACCACGTCGGCCTTCACCTCGAGCACGCCGGGCGCGCGCTGCTCGGACCCACCAGCGGCGGCCACCAGCGCGCCGCTGGCGTCGCGCACCTCGAGATACACGAGCTCGTCGTCGGCGTCGGTGCCGCCCACGGTGGCGTCGACGTACGACACCAGCGTCTCGCGATCGGCGGCCGAGCCCGTCAGGCGCAGCACGTCGTAGAGCGTGACCGTCGACAGCGCCACGCGCCGGCCCTCGGCCACGAGGCGCGCCCGTCGCGCCGCCGCGCTCTCCACCGCGAAGAACGCCACCAGCGCCGCGGCCGCCAAGAGCGAGGCCGTCATCATCCACACGGTCACGCGCGAGCGTGGTTGCATCGTGTCTCCCCCAGGTCAGGGCAGGAACTTGTCGACGTGCTTGAGCTTGGCGGGCAGGTACTCGTCGATGACGAAGTTGAGGCCGTGCAGCGACAACGCCTGTTGCTCGGCGCGCTTCTGCATCTTCATCAACTGGTCGATGGCGTCGCGCCAGGGCTTCTGGCTTTGGAAGAAGGGATCGTTCTTGAGCGCGTCGAAGGCGCGCTTCATGTCGATCTCGGCCAAGGGGTGTGTGGCCTTGCCGAGGTCGAAGTCGACGATGTCTTGCGGCGTCAGCCCCAGGTACTTGACATTGGGAACGCAGAAGAACTGGTTGATGTGCGCCGCGTTGCCCGAGCCCACCTTGAGCGTGCGGTAGATGTTGGCGAAGCCGTAGGGATCGCAGTCGGTGAACGCGTAGACCGGGATGCTCACCTGCTCCGACAACAGCCGTACGAAGCGCCGGCACGCGCGCGTGGGCACGCCGCCCATCGACACCAGGACGCAGCTCGCCTTCTGCCAGTACTTGTGGCTCTGCAAGCGCTGGAACATGCCCTGCGTCTCGATGCACAGGATGAACTTGGCCTTGGTGCGGAACTTCAAGTGCTCGACCCACGAGGGCACGGCGTAGGCGCCCGAGCCGAAGCGCGTGCAGTCGATCTCGATGCTCTCACCGGTGTCCAGGTCGTGGTCGATGACCACGAGCTCGCCGGCCACTGCGCCACCGTGCTGGTCGGGGATGTAGCGCAGCTGCTCGCGTGACACGCCGTTCGACGAGAACAGCGCTTCGATGTCGTCCATCACCGTGTCGGACTCGGACTGTTCGTCGAAGCGCGCGTCTCCCCAGTTCTTCGATTGGTAGTACGCGTCTCGCTTGGTGGCGAAGTCGTCGTTGGTGACCAGCTCCTTCGACAGCGCCATCATCTTGAGTGTCTGCGCGAAGGTCTTGACGGTGGCGACCGAGAGCGTGCGCACCTTCTTGTCTTTGCCGATCTCGAAGAAGCCCTTCTTGGGGTCGTACTTGACGTTCGACAGCGCGCGCACCGGCATCTTGAGCTCGGGCTTCTTCTTCTTGTTGATCATGTCGCGGATGCCCGCGGCGGTGTCGCGGATCGCGTCGATGGTGGCGCGGTCTCTGGGATCGTTGGCCTTCTTCCCGGGCGGCGCGCGCTTGCCGCCCGACGGAGGTGCATCCTTGGCCACGGGGCTCTTCTTCTTCGTTGCCATACGCCCCACCTACCACAGCCGATCGGTGATGGGGGAGGCCGCGCGCCGCGGCCGCCGGGCAGCAGGGCTGTCCCAGGCTGCGTGCCGAGCCGACGGTGTGCCAATCTGCGGCTGGCGGGGGTGGCATGAGCGATCAACCCAAGCGCACGAGCCTCATCGACACGCCCGAGCTGGCCATCCACGCCACGCCATCGTGCGCGCCGTGGCTCGCCTGCGACCTCGAGGTGGTGGGCGTGGCCGAGCTCGTCGGCACGCTCATCGCCGCGCGCCGCACCGGCAAGCTCGAGATCACCGACGCGGCTGGCGCGCGCAGCCTGTTCTTCGAGAGCGGCGAGTACACGGGCGCCTCGTCCACACACACCGCCGATCGCCTGGGCGAGGTGCTGTGGCGCGCCGGCCGCCTCACGCTCGACCAGCTCATGATCGCGGCCGAGCAGGTCAAAGAGGGCAAGATGATCGGGCGCGCGCTCGTCGAGCTCGGCTTCCTGCAGCCCGGCGAGCTGCGCCGCGCGCTCATCGATCAGGCCGTGCAGGTGTTCCAGGCCGTGTGCGTCGAAGAGACCGGCTACGCCATGTTTCGCGCTGACGTGTTTCACAAGAACCCGATCCGGTTCGGCGTCTCCACCAAGAAGCTCGTCGAGAGCGCCGTGACCAGCGTGCGCGGCTACCGCGAGCTGGTGCGCAAGCTCGGCTCGCTCGATCGTCCGATCGACGTCGTCTCGCCGGTGGCCCCGTCGCCGCTCGATGAGCGCGCCACCGCGGTGCTGCAGCTGCTCGCGTCGGCGCGCGGCAAGGAGCTCACCGGGCGCGACGTCATCGTCAAGGCCAACCTGGCGCGCGTGGAAGGGGCGCGCGCGCTGGCCACGCTCATCGACCTGGGCTGCCTGCGCATGCGCGCCTCCGCCGCCGACGAGGCGCTGCGCATCAAGCGCCTGTGTGCAGCCATCAACCTCACCATGGCCGCCCTCGACGACGCTGGCTTCGGCGTGGGTGCGCAGGTGCGCGAGTACTTCGACAGCCCGCCGCCAGCCTTCGAGGAGGCATTGGCCAACCTCTCGCTCGACCAGCCCATCGACGAGGGAGACGCCGTCGAGCAGTCGAAGTTCATCGCCGGCGGACAGCAGGCGATGATCAAGGCCCTCGAGGCCGTGCTCGACGACGCGCTCTTGCAGGCGGCCGACACCCTGCCGGAGCTCTTGACGCAGAAGGTGCGCGAGCGCGTGAAGGCGCTGGGGGCGTGATCCTCAGAACGCCCGCACGCCCACCATGAGCGCGCGCCCCGGCTTCGGCCCATAGATCGGGTGATACGCGTCGAACACGTTGCCGAGGCTGAGCGTGCCCTCCACGTGCTCGAACAAGGTCTGGCGCAGGCCGAACGAGGTGACCAGCGAGGGCGGCGCGGCGGTGAAGGCGTCGATGGGGCGCTCCGACAGGACGTCGCCGCGCAGGAAGATCACGGTGCCGGTGCGCTCCACGCGGAAGCGCGCGTTGACATCGAGCGAGTGGGCCGGTCGCAGCGGCAGCGACACTGCGCCCTCCTCGGGGGCGCAGAACCACGGGTTGTCGGCGGGGCACGCCGACGAGTCGACGGCGTTGATCAGGTACTGGTAGCCAAGATCGAGGCTGAGGCCCGCCGCGGGACCGAGCGAGGCGCGCACGTTGACGCCGGAGGTATAGGCGCGCGCGCGGTTCTCGTAGCTGAAGACGGGCGTGCCGTCTTGGTTGCCCGCGGCGCTCTCGCCGATCAGATCCTCGAGCACGTTCAGGTAGCTCTCCACCGACAGCTCGAACTCGGGGAACAGCTCCCACAGGAGCTCGCCGCGCACGCCGTGGCTCTTCTCGGGCTTGAGGTCGGGGTTGCCCTCCACGATGTAGCCGAGCTCGCTGTGATCGAAGCGCAGCAAGCGCTCCTCGAAGCTTGGCAAACGGAAGCCGCGCCCGTAGGAGGCGCGCAGCCCGAAGCCCGCCGGCAGGTCGAGGCGCGCCGCCAGCTTGGGCCCGATGGCGAGGCCGCCGTCGTCCACGGAAGGGACGTAGCCGTCGACGCGCGCGCCGGGGATCAGGGTGAGCTCTTCGATGGGCCGCCACAGCAGCTCGGCGTAGAGCGAGGCCTGGTCGCGCTCGCCGCCGCCGGGCAGCGTGTCCTCGCCCTCGCCGTTGCGTCGGGTCGCTTGCTGCCGCGCCAGCACCAGGCCCCCCGCGATCGACAGCTCGGCGAGCGCCGGCAGGTCGGCGGCGATGGGCGTGCCGCCGCGCAGCTCGAGGCGGCTCTCGAACAAGCGCGCGTCGGTGCGCAGGTCGGGCGCCGCCGGGCAGGCGCCGTCCCAGGGCAGGTCGCCGCAGAACGCGGGCGCTTCGTCGGCGTCGCCGGGGACGAGCTTGTCGAACAGGTGATGGAAGGTGTCGACGCGCAGGTCCACGGCCACGTTGCCCTCGCCCACGTCGCTCTCGACCAGCACCGCGGCGGCCACCTCGTCGCTGGTGTTGCGGTCGCGGAAGGGCACGTCGGGCGAGGTGCGCGCGCTCGCCTGGCTCGCGTTCGCGTCGAGGGAGGCGCGCACGCTGGTGTCCTCGAGCGCGCCCGGCAGCGACAGCGCCGCCTCGCCGTGCACGCCGAGCTGCCGGCGGTCGGGCAGATCGGCCTTGCCGTCGGGGGTGGTCAGGACGTTTTGGCCCACCACGTAGCCGTCGGCGTCGACCACGTCCTCCACGCCACCGCGGTCGATGGCCGGCAGGTGGTTGCCCGTCACGTCGAGGCGCAAGGCCACGGGTCCGGCGCCGCCGCGCCCGTGCAGCCCGGCGGCGAAGCCCGACACCCCCGAGGCCAAGTGCCACGACAGCTCGGCCTCGCCGCCATAGGAGAGCGCCGGCTTCTTGGTGACGATGTTGACCACGCCGCCGAGCGCCTCCGACCCGTAGAGCGCGCTCATGGGGCCACGCACGATCTCGATGCGCTCCACGCCGCCAGCGCTCACCGGCAAGCGCCCCACGTCGACGCGGTTGTTGACGCGGCCGTTGACCGGCCGCCCGTCGATGAGGATGAGCACGTGGCGCCCGTCGAGGCCGTCGAGCTGCACCTCACGGCCAAGGCCCAGGGAGCTGTTGAGCTGGATGCCCGCCTGATCTTCCAGCACCTCGGCCAGGGTGGTGGCGCCGCTCTCCTGCAGCGCCGCCGCATCGATCACCTCGGTGCGCACGGTCTTCTGCTTGCTGTCGACGCGCGAGCCGGTGACGGTGATGGTGCGCGTGGGGTCCTCGAGCGCGGGGTCGTCGAGCGTGTAGAGCTTGCCGCCATGCACCTGGTACAGCTCGCCCTCGATCTCGAGGATGTCGCCCTCGAGGGCGTCGGGCGGCGCCGGTGGTCCCAAGGCCAGGGCGACCAGGAGCGCGAGCGCGAGCGGCGGCAACGTCGACATGGCGTAGCAGCATAGCGCGCGTTAGGGTTCCTCCGGCGTGACAGACCCAGACCATGACCAGGCCGACCCGCCCGAGCGCCGCTTCGACCTGAGCGGGCGTTGGGCCACCACGGCCTTGGTGCTGCTCAACCTGTCGATGTTCCTGGTGATGCTGGTGGCGGGCGCGTCGCCCCTGCGCGTGGACATCGAGCACGCGGTCGGGGCCGGCGCCGTCGACCCCGGCCGTGTCTGGCAGGGCGAGCCCTGGCGCCTGGCGACCGCCTGCTTCGTGCACCTCGGCGTCTGGCACGTGGCGCTCAACGTGTGGGTGCTCTGGCAGCTCGGCACCTTGCTCGAGCGCCTGATCGGGGGCGCGCGCCTGATCTTGGTGTACGTGGCCGCCGGCGTGTTCGGCTTCGGCCTGAGCGTCGCCTTGCTGGCAGTGCCCACGGCCGGCGCCTCTGGCGCGGTGTTCGGCATCGTAGGCGCGCTCTTGGCGGTGGCGGGCTTGGCGCGCGACCGCGAGCTCGGCCGCGCCTTGGTACGCACGCTGGCGCCCTTCGTGCTCGCGACCTTCCTGCTCGGCTTCTTGGTGCCCGGCATCGACAACGCCGCGCACGCCGGCGGCCTGGTCTTTGGCTGGCTGCTCGGCTACGGCCTGCAGCAAGGCGAAGGAGGCGCTGCGCCAACGAAGAGCGGCTACCTCGGCACCGTGGCGCTGGTGGCGAGCGCCGCGCTCCTCGCGGTCGTCGTCGCCTACTCTGCGCGCCCCATCCTGTCGCCGCGCTACCACGCCATCGCGGGCTTGGCCGCGTTGGCCGACAAGAAGGCCGACGTGGCCAAGCAGCATGCGGAAGAGGTGGTGCGGCTAGCGCCCGACGACGGCGCCTCGCTGGTGTTGCTGGCGCGCATGCGCGACGAGGCCGGCGACGCGCCGCAGGCGATCAAGCTCGCGCACCAGGCGCTGGAGCGCTTCGACCCCGAGCCCGCGGTGGCCTACCTCGAGGTCAGCCGGCGCCTGGTGCCCTGGGGTGACGACGGCGAGGGCCTGTGGGGCGACCTGCGCACCAACGCGCTCCTGTGCCGCGCCGCCCTCGAGCTGGTGGGCGACGCGCCCGCCGCCGAGATGAAGAACCAGTGCGCATGGCTCAAGCTGCGCGCGCAAGACCCCGCGGTGCGCGACCCGGCGGGCGCTCTCCCCATCGCCAAGGCCGCCGTGGCCGATGGCAAGGGCAAAGACACCTCGGTGGTCCACACGCTGGCGGTGGCGCTGGCAGACACCGGCGATCCCGCCGAGGGGTTGGCCCACCTCGAGAAGCTGGCGGCAGAGGGCCGCGCCGGCGAGCTGCCGCGCGGCTTCCTCGACCAGGAGCGCCAGCGGCTCAAGCGCCTGGTGTCCAGCGCCAAACCGGCGCCCGCAGATCCGGTAGGATCGCCCTGATGGCAGTCCGCTCGGGCCACAAAGATCAGCTCGATGACATCGAGAAGCGCATGGAGGAGCTCCGGCGCCGCTTCGATCTGTACTTCCAGGGATCGCCCGAACAGAAGATGCCCCCCACCACCAACCAGGCCCAGGTGGGCGGCGAGCTGCGGCGCATGCGTGAAGACGAGGTTCGCACCTGGAACACCGTCGACCGCTTCCGCTTCAGCCAGGTCTTCGCGCGCTTCGTCTCCATGGACCGCCTGTGGGCGCGCACGCTCAAGCAGATCGAAGACGGCGTGTACAAGCGCGACAAGTTCAAGGCGCAGCAGGCGAAGAAGAAGGGACAGGCGCCCACCGACACCAACGTCGCCGCCCGGCCCGCCGGCCTCGACTCGTTCGACGGCATGGACGTCGACGTGGGCTCCTTCTCCGAGGAAGCGTCGCTCCCCTCGCAGCCGCCCACCTCGGCGGTGCAGGGCAAGCCGGCGGCGCCCGCGCGCAGCGCACCCGCACCCGTGGCCGGCGTGCCCTCGGCGCAGCGTCCGGCGGCGGCAGCGAGCGGCGGCCAAGGCCCCACCGATCAGCGCATCAAGCAGCTCTACGACGTGTACATGCAGGCCAAGAAGCGCGCGGGCGAGGCGTCGAACCTCACGCTCGATCAGCTCAAGAAGCAGATCGAAAAGCAGGTGCCGCAGATCAAGGCCAAGCACAAGTGCGACAACGTCGACTTCAAGGTCGTCTTGAAGGACGGCAAGGCCATGCTCAAGGCTGTGCCCAAGTAATCCCGATTGATCGATGATGAGCGACCAGCGGGAGCCGTCTTGGGAGCGGGGCCCCGCGTCCGGCGACTGTCCGGTCAAGGACATGCCGGCGCGGGGGAGGGCCTGGCGACAGACCCTCCCAGAGGGACATCTCCGATCTCGATGAGCTGCGTTCATCGAGATCGGGGAGAAGGCGTGCGCTCGTCGCCATCGCGGGCGCGATCGCTCAGGGATTGATCACGACGGCCGCGCGCTCGAGCCACACCTCGAGCCCATTGTCGAGGCGCACGCGCACGAGCTGCTCCACCTCGTCGACCACGCGGCCGGAGAGCCCGGCGTGCGCGGTGAACGCCAGCGCCGCGGCCTCGCTCGGCTCTTTGAACGCCGGCGCCTCCGGCCGCACCACCACCGCCTCGCGGGTGGCCTCGAAGGCGCGGCGCGCCAGCCACAGGCCGGCGCCGGCGGCGCCGAGCGCGACCAGCGCGAGCACCAGCGCCCAGAGCCAGCGACGACGGAGCGCGCCCTGCGCGCACAGCGCGACGCCCACGAGCGCGAGCGGCAGCGCGAAGGCCAGGCGCGCCCACGTGGGCGGGGTGGCCTCGCCGAGCGCCAACAACGGGGAGCTCGCGGTCTCGCCCGCGAGGCGATCGGTGCGTCGCGCCAGCGCCATCTCGAGGTTGTGGCGCACGTCGTCGTCGCGGGGATCGAAGCGGCGCGCCATGCGCAGGTGGGCGACGGCCTCGCCCAGGCGATCGAGCTCGAGGGCCAGCGTGCCGAGGTTGTAGCGCAGGTCGCGCCCGTCGACGTGCTCGTCGAGCAGCGCGCGGTAGGCGTCGAACGCTGCTGCGTGCTCTTGGCGCGCCGCCAGCTCGGCGGCCTGGCGCAGGCGCAGCTCCGCGTCGTCGGGCGCGGCCAGGGCGAGCTGCAGCGCGAGGGCGAGCATCATGGGCCGCCCTCCAGCTCGCGCACCAGCGCGGCCGCGTCGTCGGCCAGGCGGCGGGCCGCGGCGCTGCCGCCCGGCGCAAAGCGCGCGGCCTCGGCGTCTTGGATGAAGCTCACCACGCGCTCGCTCAGCGCCGGCGCGATACCGCACGCGGCCAGGTGCTCGGCCAGCGCGCTCGACGGCAGCGCGCGCACGTCGTCACCGGCGCGCTCGGCCAGGGCGTCCTTGAGCGCGCGCTCGACGGCCGCCAGGTCGCCGCGCGCGATCGCCTGCTGCACGAGCTTGGCACGCTGGTCGCGCCGCTGGGCGCGCACCCCGGCGCTCGAGCCCGCGCGGCGCGCCCGCGCGCGCACGAGCGCGAAACCCAGCGCACCGGCGAGCGCCACGGCCGCGCCCATGAGCACCGGCAGCTCGCTCGCCGCGGCCCCCACGCGCGGGCGCGTCTTGAGCGGGCGCGCGGCGCGCTCGATGGCGCGCTCCGTCGGAGCTCCGTCGTCGACGGTGCTGCCGGTGGCGCTGCGCACCTTCACGATCATGGGCGCGCTGCGCGCCTCGACGTACTCCGCGCGCTCGGGGTCGAAGCTGGCCAGCACCAGCGAGGGGATGCGCAGCTCGCCGGGCTCGGTGGGCTGCACCAGGGTCTCGACCACCACGCGGCCGCTCACGGGATCGTCGTCGTTGCGTTGGATGCGCGCGGCGGGCGGGAACACGCGCGCCTTGCCACCGCCGTCCCAGCCAGGCAGCTGCAGCGCGTCGAGGTTGCCGCTGCCACTGACGGTGACGGCGAGCGTGAAGGCCTGGCCCACGGCGACGGCGCCGGGCCGGGCGCTCGCCTGGATCTGCCACTGACCGACGTTGCCCGGGGCGAAGCGCGCCGGCCGATCTTCGCTCGGTAGCTCCTTGACCTCGATGGTGAGGGGCGCCGAGCGCACCGACTGCGCGCGCGTGCGCGTGAACAGGGATCCCGCCGCGACCACGTCGGCGCTGACCGCTCCGATCTTCTTGCTGCCCGCCTCCAGGGCGAACAGCGCGTCCTTGTGCAGCACGTACACGTAGTAGCTGCGCCCCTTGATGGTGCGCTGCGTGGGCGTGATGCCGCCCTCGTCGTTGTTGAAGGCGACGCACAAGAAGCCTGGCGGCTTCATGGCCGGCAAGCGCGGGACTTGGGAGAGCGGCTGCTGTGAGTAGACGGTGGTGGTGACGATGGTCGGCTGGCCCACGAACACGCTCGGATGATCGGTCGTCACCTCGAGGAAGGCGGCCGGGAGCGTCGCGCCGAAGCGCGCCCCGGGCCCAGGCCCGGTCGCCGCGGCCAGGTCGTCGCCATCGGCGGCGCTCGACTCGCCCGTGACGCGGATGGTGATGGGCGCGGCGCGCGCCGTGCTCGCGCCGCGCCGGGCGCGGGCCTCGCCGATCTGATGCTCACCGACCACCTCGGCGCGCAGGGCATAGACGAAGCGCAGCTCGTGCCGCCCGTTGACCCGCACCTCGGCGCGCGACTCGCGCACCACGCTGAAGGCGGGCGCGAATTCGGGGAGCGCCAACTCCTCCACCTGCCCGCGCCCGCCCACCTGCAGCACCACGTCGAGCTGGAACACCGAGCCCACCGGCACCTCGCGCGCGCTCACCTGGTAGCGCAGCGTCAGCTCGCCGTCGGCTTGGGCGGCCAAGGTGCACAACAGGGACAAGGCCAGCGCGCTCACCAGTCCTTGCCCTCTTTGGCGCGCACCGGCTTGGCCCCGCGCAGCTCGAGCGGCGTCAGCGGGCGCTCGCGCGCGCGCAGCGCGTCGAGCATGCGGCGCGCGGTCTCCTTCTTCTGCGCCTTCTTGTCGTCGGGCGGGCTTGGCTGTTGTTGTGGCTGGTCTTCGTTCTTCTTGTCTTCGTTCTTCTTGTCTTCGTTCTTCTTGTCTTCGTTCTCTTGATCTTCGTTCTTCTTGTCTTCGTTCTTCTTGTCTTCGTTCTTCTGATCTTCGTTCTTCTGATCCTTGTCGCCCTCTTGGTTCTGCTGCTGCTGCTCTTGCTGCTGCTTTTTGGCCTCGAGGGCGCGACGCAGGTTCTTCTTGGCGCGCACGTTGGTGGGGTCGTCTCGCAGCGCCTGACGAAATTGGGTGATGGCGTCGTCGACCTTGCCGGCGACGGCGGCGAGGTTGCCGCCGGCGAGCGCGGCCTCGCCCTTGACGCGCGGGTCGTGGGCCAGCGCGCGCGCGCGACCGAAGGCCGCCTGGGCGTCGGCCACCATGCTCTCGTCGAGCTTGGGGGCAGCGGCAGCGTGATCGGGCGATGCAGGGCCGGCCGGCGCCGGAGGTGGCGCGGCGGCGGCCATGGCCTGCGCGGCCAGCGCTTGTCCCACGTCGTACTCGACGATGGCGCGCTGGTTCGGCGTCGTCGCAGTGGCGGCGCGGTAGCGCTCCAGGGCGCGCGCGGCGTCGCCGCCGGCCAGCGCCGCCGCGCCCTCGGCGATGGCGGGCTCCACGCGCGAGAACAGCGGCCGCTCGTCGAGCGCAGGCAGCTCGGGGGCGGGGGTGCCGGCGCAAAGCGCCAGCGCGAGCACCAGCATCATGGCGCGCCCCCCGCGCCCACGCGCCGCTCGCCGAGCACGAGCGCGAGCAGGAACAGCGCCACCGCTGCGCCCGCCGCCAGCACCGTGCGATCGGTGTGCTTGGTGCGTACGCGCGTCTCGAGGTCGCGCTTCTCGAGGCCGGCGATGCGCGCCTCTACCTCGCGCAACCCCAGGTCGGCGGCGTTGGTGCCGTCGACGAAGGCGCCCCCTACCGCGCCGGCAACCTTGCCCAGCATCTCGGGGTTCATGCGCGACATCACCGCCTGGCCCTTCTTGTCCTTCACGTAGCCGTTGGCGGCGCCGCTCTTGGCGTCGATGACGGGGATGGGCTCGCCGAGCGCCGAGCCGACGCCGATGAGCACCACGTCCACGTCTTCTTCCTTGAGCGCGGCGGCCACCTCGTCGATGCCGCCGTCGTGGTCCTCGCCGTCGGTGACCACCACCAGCACGCGGCCGGCGCTGGCGTCGCCGCCGCTCTTGCTGGCGCCGGCGCTGCCGTGGCTGTCTGCCTCGGCGCGCAGGGCGTTGAGCGCCACCTGCAGCCCTGCGGCCAGCGCGGTGCCGCCCTGGGGCACGCTCTCGGGGGCGAGGCCGCGCAAGAACAGGCGCACGGCCTCGGCGTCGGTGGTGAGCGGGCACTGCACGAAGGCGGTGCCGGCGAAGGCCACTACGCCCACGCGATGATCGGCCAGGCGCGGCAAGAAGGCCGCCACCTCGGCCTTGGCGCGCTCCAGGCGGTCGGGCAGCACGTCGCGCGCGCGCATGGAGCGCGACACGTCGAGCACGAAGAGCACGTCGAGGCCCTTGTGGGGCAAGAGCACGGTGCTGCTGCCCCACTGCGGTCCGGCGGCGGCGACCACCACGAGCGCGAAGGCGAGCAGCGCCAGCCCGCGGCGCCAGGCGCGCTTGGTGAGCGACACGCCGAGCACCGCCACGGGCACGAGGCCCGCGTCGACGAGCGCGGCCAGGCGCCGCGGCCGCGCCTGCTGGTCGCGCCACCACAAGAGCGCCAACAGCGGCACCAGCGTGAGCGCGAGCAACAGGAGGGGCGAGGCGAAGCGCATGATGGGGTGGCGTGCGGTTAGGGCACCGGTGAGGCGCGCCCGAGCCAGAGCGTCAGCGCGAGGGCGCCGCACAGCGCGGCGACGACGAGGAGCAAGGGCGCGAGCGGGATCTTCTCGCGCACCGGCGGCGCGCCATCAAGCAGGCTGCGATCGAGGCTATCGAGCACCTGCTGGAAGCCGCTCTTGAGCGAGGCCGCGTCGGTGGCCAGGTAGAAGGTGCCGCCCGTGCGCGTGGCGATCTTCTTCAAGAGCTCGGGGTTCACCGGGATCTCCACCGACACGTAGCGCGGCTGCCCGAACAGGTCGGTGCCGTCGGGGTAGGGCACCTGGCCGCCTTTGCCCACCAGGATGGGAAACACCTTGACGCCGAGCTCGACGCCGAGGTCGGCGGCGCTCTCGGGCGCGATGACGCCGGCGTTGTTGTCGCCGTCGGTGAGCAGGATGACGGCGCGGGTCTTCGCCTTGCTGTCGCGCAGGCGGTTGAGCGCCGTGGCCAGGCCGTCGCCGATGGCGGTGCCGTCCTCGATGACGCCGATGCGCAGGCCCTCGAGCACGTCGCGCAACAGGCCCTTGTCGTGCGTCAGCGGCGCTTGCGTGAAGGCGGCGCCGGCGAACACCACCAGGCCCACGCGGTCGCGCGGGCGCACCAGCACCGCGTCCTCGATGACCTGCTTGGCGACGAACAGGCGGTCCTTCGGCTGGAAATCGGCGGCGCGCATGGAGCCCGACAGGTCGAGCGCCACGACGAGATCGATGCCCTCGGTGGTGGCCGGGTCGGGCTCGCCGAGCACGCGCGGGCCGGCCAGCGCCAGCGTGGCCAGGAGCGCGGTCACGGCGCCGAGCGCGAAGGACAGGCGCAGCAAGCGCGCGCCCGCGCCGCGTGGCAAGGCGGCGGCGACCTCGCCGCGCGCCAGCACCAGCGCCGGGCGGGTGGCGCGCTCGCGCCAGGCCACCAGCGCCAGAAGCGCGATCACGGGGATGAGCGCGAGCAAGAGCCACGGGTGCGCCAGCTCGAGCCCGCCGCCAGCGCTCGATGCGCCGGGCGTGAGCAGCGACAGGAGCGCGCCCCACGCGTCGATGAGCCCGGCGAGCCCCGCGCGCGCGCTCATGGGGCACCGCCCGCGCGGGTGGGCGCCGCGGCCGGCGTGGTGGCGAGCACCAGCGCCTTCACGCGCATGGCCATGGCGTGCGCGCGCTCAGCGGCGATGGTGGCCTTGGCGAACTTGACGAGGTCGGCGTCACCCAGGAGCTCCTCGACGAGCCGCACGTCGAGGCCGGGCACGCTCACCGACAAGAGCTCGGCCACCAGCTCCCGCGTGGTGCGCGCCTCGGCCACCAG
This sequence comes from Deltaproteobacteria bacterium, assembly GCA_020850995.1. GTDB lineage: Bacteria > Myxococcota > UBA727 > UBA727 > VGSZ01 > JACOUT01. Next base: position 8,891 of record JADZDP010000121.1, on the reverse strand, counting down.
CGCGAAGCGCGCCGACAGGTAGTCACGCAAGACCTCGTCCATCAGGCGCTCGACGAAGAGCGCGGTCTCGCCGCGCGCCAGCAAGCCCGCCGCGAGCAAGGCCTCGAGGCGTTCGAGCGCCACCTCGTGGGCCGGGCGCGGCGGCGGCGGCGGGGGCGCGGGCGGTGCGGGCCGGCGGGCGCGGCGGCGCTTGAGCAGGGCGCGCGCGAGCAGCGCCGCGGCGGCGGCGCCCGCCACGGCGCCCGCGGCGTAGAAGGGGCGGTGGTCGGCCACGCGGTACGCGATGCTGCCGGCGGCGGGCTCGAGCGTCATGGCGCCCGGCTCGGCGGGCCCCGCGTCGCCGACGACGAGCAGGCTCGGGTCGTCGGCCACGCGCACGGGCAAGGACGGCACCTCCACCGAGGAGCCGTCTTTGGCGCTCAGCACGAAGGCCGGCGTGCTCACGTCGTCGAGGGCAAGGGCCAGGAACGGCACGCGGATGGTCTCTCGCACGCGCACGGGCGCGTCGCCGGCATCGCTCGCAAGCGAGAGCTCCTCGACGCTACGCCGGGGATCGCCGGTCTGCGGCGCCGCTTCGGCGGCGGGCAGAGAGGCGGGGAGCTCGAGCAGTTGCCCCCGATCGCGCAGCACGGTCACCACCAGCTCGAAGCGCGCGCCGAAGGGCACGGGGTCGGGCTCGACCTTGGCGCTGACGGTGACGCCGGGGATGCCCGCGGGCACGCCCCCGTCGACGATGTCGGCGCCATCGTCGGCCGGCGGCGCCACCGGCCGCGGCTCGTCGGCAGGCCCCGGCCCCGCGTCGACCAGGGCCGACGCCACCAAGAGCAGGAGGGCCGTCGACGGCGCCATCACGCAGCCACCCGCTTGCGGCGTCTCAGGAAACGCACCAGCACCGCGGCCGATTCCCGGTCGTTCACCACCACGCGATCGACGCCGAGCCGATCGAGGGCGGCGCGCACGCGGCGCCGCTCGCCCGCCATGCGCTCGCCATAGGCCGCGCGCACGGATGCGGCTGCGGTGTCCACGAGCGCGCGCTTGCCGGTCTCGGGGTCGACGATGGAGACCAGGCCCGCGTTCGGCAGCTCGAGGTCGAGCGCGTCCTCCACCTCGATGACCATGAGGTCGTGGCGGCGCGCCAGCGCCTTGAGCGGCTTCTCGACGGCGCCCAGGGACGCAGCGCCTTGCGCGACGCGCGCCAGCGGGCCGGTGCGCAGCCCGTCGGCGCGCGTCTCCGCCAGGTCGGTGACCAGGGCCACGATGGCGCGCTGCTTGGACAGGTGTGTTGCCACTTCGCAGGCGGCGGCCAGGTCGGTGCCCTTGCTCGCGGGCGCCTTGGCCAAGATCTCGCGCACGCAGCGCAGCACGTGGGCGCGCCCCTTCTTTGGGCGCACCAACAGCTCCACGCCATCGGTGAACAACAAGAGGCCCACCTTGTCGTTGTTGCGCAGGGCCGAGAACGCCAAGAGCGCCGCCGCCTCGGCTGCCACCTGGCGCTTCTTGTGGCGCGTGCCCGCGCTCATGGAGCCCGACAGGTCGACGGCCAGGATGAGCGTCAGCTCGCGCTCTTCGACGAACTGCTTGACGTAGAGCCCAGCGCCGTCGGCGCTCTCCTCGTGCAAGCGGCGCGCGGTGGCGTTCCAGTCGATGGCGCGCGGGTCATCGCCGGGGACGTAGGCGCGGCTCTCGGAGAACGACATGCCGCGCCCCTTGAAGCGCGAGTGGTAGGCGCCCTGGCCCGCGGCGGTGACGGTCTTCTTGGTGCGCAGCTCCACCAAGCGCACCCGCTTGAGCAGCGCGCGGACCTCGTCGTCGGTGGCGCTGGTGCCGCTTTCCATGGCTCAGGGGACCGGCACGGCCTCGAAGATGCGCCGCACCACGTCATCGGGGCTGAGCTCTTGGGCCTCGGCCTCGAAGGTGAGCGCCACGCGGTGGCGCAGCACGTCCAAGCCGATGGCCTTGACGTCGTCGGGCGTGACGAAGGCGCGGTGCTGCAAGAAGGCATGCGCGCGCGCCGCCAGGTTGAGCGAGATGGAGGCGCGCGGCGAGGCGCCGTAGGCGATGAGCGGCGCCAGGTCTTTGAGCTTGCCGCCGCCCACCTCCACGGGCTCGCGCGTGGCGAACACCAGGTCCACCAGATAGCGCTTGATCTTGTCGTCGACGTAGATCTGCTTCACGCACGAAGCGGCGCGCTCGAGCTCCTCGGGGCCCACCACGTTCTCGGCGGCGGCCTCGTGGCCCTCGGTCATGCGCTCCATGATCTGCCGCTCCTCGCTGCGCGTGGGGAAGCCCACCACGGTCTTCATGAGGAAGCGATCGACCTGCGCCTCGGGCAGGGGATAGGTGCCCTCCTGCTCCACGGGGTTCTGCGTGGCCATGACGAAGAAGGGCTTGGGCAGCTCGAAGGTGGCGGTGCCGATGGTGACGCGCCGCTCCTGCATGGCCTCGAGCAGCGCGCTCTGCACCTTGGCGGGCGCGCGGTTGACCTCGTCGGCCAAGAGCAGGTTCGCGAAGAGCGGGCCCTTCCTCGGCTCGAAGCGGCGCTCCACCGGGTCCCAGATGGAGGTGCCGGTGAGGTCGCCGGGCAAGAGGTCGGGCGTGAATTGCACGCGGCCGAAGGAGAGGCGCAGCACGCGCGCCAGCGTGGTGAGGGTCAGCGTCTTGGCCAGGCCGGGCACGCCCTCGAGCAGCACGTGGCCCTGCACCAACAGACCGATGAGCACGCGCTCGATCATGGTGCGCTGGCCCACGATGACCTTCTGCACCTCGCGCAGCACAGCGTCGACGAAGGCGCTCTCGCTCTTGATCTTGTCGGCTAAGGCCGCGATGTCGTCGGCCGAACGGGGTGACTCACTCATGGTTCGCTCTCGATTTCCTGGCGCCCTTCCCTGGCACGGTGTCTTTTGGGCACGACGGCACACGTGTAAAGGGCCCCCATGCATGATCCGGCGCTCCTGAAAGAAGCCTTGGCCGAGCTGCCCGCCGACGTCGCCGACAGCCCCCTCTTCAACGCCGACCTGGCCCCGGTGCCCAAGGCGCGGCGGGTGTGGACCACCTACAACTTCGCGGCGCTGTGGATCTCGATGGCGCACTGCATCCCCACCTACATGCTGGCGGGCGGCCTGGTCGCCGTGGGCATGAGCTGGTGGCAGGCGCTCTTCACGATCGGCCTCGGCAACCTCATCGTGCTCGTCCCCATCCTGTTGAACGCGCACCCGGGCGCCAAGTACGGCGTGCCCTTCCCCGTGCTGGCGCGCTCGTCCTTTGGCACCCTCGGCGCCAACGTGCCCGCGGTGCTGCGCGCGGTGGTGGCCTGCGGCTGGTTCGGCATCCAGACCTTCATCGGCGGCGAGGCGGTCAAGACCTTCCTGGTGGCGCTGTGGCCGGGCTTCGGCACCCTGGGCGGCGAGGCCACGCTCTTGGGGCTCTCGCTACCTTCCGCCCTCACCTTCTTGCTCTTCTGGGCGCTCAACATCTTCATCATCTATCGCGGCATGAACGCCGTGCGCGTGTTCGAGAACTGGGCGGCGCCCCTCGTCCTCGTCATGGCGGCCGTGCTCCTGGTGTGGGCCGTGGGCCGCGCCGGCGGCCTTGGGCCCATGCTCTCGCAGCCCTCGAAGTTCCAGAGCTTCGGCGAGTTCTGGGTGGTGTTCATCCCCTCGCTCACGGGCATGATCGGCTTTTGGGCCACGCTCTCGCTCAACATCCCCGACTTCACCCGGTTCGGCAAAGGTCAGAAGGAGCAGATGCTCGGCCAGGCCCTGGGTCTGCCGACGACCATGGTGGCCTTCTCGGCCATGGGCGTCATCATCACCAGCGCGTCGCACGCCATCCTCAGCGGCGTCGACGTGAGCAAGCTGTGGGACCCGGTGTACATCCTGGCGCAGCTCACCTCGTCGACGCCGCCGGCAGGCCTGAGCGAGCCGCTCATCGCCTCTGGTGGCGTGCGCTTCCTGGTGGCGGTGCTCGCGCTCTTCGGTATCGGCGTGGCCACCATCTCGGTGAACATCGCCGCCAACGTGGTGAGCCCGGCCAACGACTTCGCCAACCTGGCGCCCCGCCACATCTCGTTCAAGACGGGCGGCCTCATCACCGGCATCCTGGGCATCCTCATCATGCCGTGGAAGCTGCTCGCCTCGGCGGACACGTACATCTTCAACTGGCTCATCGGCTACTCGGCGCTGCTCGGGCCCATCGCCGGCATCATGATCGCCGACTACTGGCTGTTGAAGGGTCAAGAGCTCGACGTGCCCGACCTGTACCGCAGGGAGGGCCGCTACCCGGCGTGGAGCGCGCCGGCGCTCATCGCCCTCGTCGTGGGCGTGGTGCCGAACGTGCCGGGCTTCCTCAAGAGCGCCCACGTGCTCGAGGGCGAGCCCGGTGTCTTCGACGCCATCTATCCGTACGCGTGGTTCACCGGCTTCCTCATCGCCGGCGGCCTCTATCTCGGCCTCACGCGCGTCATGCCGCGTGCGCCGGCTGCAGCTTCCCGTCCTTGACGACGAAGTCCTCGGCCACCGCTGGTGGCAAGGGCTTGGTGGGGTCGAGCGCCACGCCCAGGCGGTGCATGGCAGACGCGGTGTGGCGCAAGACGCGCGCCGAGCGCCCGTCGTCGGCCACGGCGGCACGCAGGCGCTCCTCGGCCTTGCTCTTGTCGCCGGGCAGCGCCCACAGCTTCTCGAGCGCGTCCACGGTGGCGCAGCGCACGTCGTCGCTGTGGTCGTCGAGGTAGGGCACCACGGCGTCATGGGCGCGCGCGTCGTTGGTGTCGGCCAGCGCGGCCACCAGCTCGGCCTTGCCCTGGGTGCTGCGGTGGTCCTCGGGGGGGCGCGCGCTCAGGCAGGCGATCAGATCGGCGACGTGCTGCTCGGGAGTGGTGAGGCGCTGCAGGGCCTTGGCCGCGAAGGCGATGTGGTCGGTCTTCTTCAAGAACACCAGCAGCGCCGCGCGCGCGGGCTCGCCCAAGGACGAGAGCTGGTCGACGAGCCAGCGCTTCTCCTCTTCGTCCCAGTGGGGCGACTGCGCCACCACCGTGAAGCGCGCCAACACGGCGGTGATGGCCTCGGGCGTCGCCATGGCGAGCAGCTTGTCCATGGCCTCGCGTCGGTACTCGGGCTGCGCGTAGCGCTCTTTGACGCGCACCACCAGCTTCTCGATGTTCTTCTGGGTGGGTTTGTCGCCGCCGAACAGGTTGTCGAGGAAGCCCATGGGCGACCGTCTAGGGTTCCTGTGGCACGACGTACAAGGGGGAGCGCACCGCGCGGGGGCGCAGCGGCGGCGCGGCGTCCGTGCGCGGCCCACGACGCTCGTCGCCGGCCCGCGGCAAGGTGGAGCAGCGTCGAGGTGCGCAGGGCCCGCGGGCGCTCCGGCACGCTGCCTTGGTGGCTGCGCTCGACGCGCCCTCAGGGAGGCGTGACGAACTCGATGGTGTAGCTCTCGGCGCGCGCGCCGTTCGTGATCTGCTCTCCGCCCGGGTCGGGCGGCTTGATCACGCTCGTGTAGCTGCCGCTCGTGACCATCTGGTGGCCACCGACCCCATCAGGCTGCAGCGTGACCACCTCGTCGAAGGAGAAGGTGCAGTACTCCATGACGCCGCCGGCGAAGCCGTAGCTCTTGGCGAGGTTGGCGGAGCCGCCGGCGAATTGGAGCGTCACCGCCTGCTCCTGCGCCGGACCGCAGGCGATGCCGCCGGTATCGACCATGATGATGCGCAGCGTGCCGGTCCACAGCCCGTCGGGGTTGACGCCGTCGCTGGTGGTGATGAGCAGGCGCTCGAAGCCGTTGTCGAAGTCCACCATGGCCTCGCTCGAGTGATAGGTGACCTGCGCGCTACCGCTCACGCTCGGGCCGAGCAGCGTGGCCGCGGCGCCGGAGCCAGCGCCGATGGCGGCCTCCGCGAGCGGTGCGCTCATCAGGCCGGCGAAGGTGGCGCCGAGCCGCTCGAGGCCGGGCAGGCCGATGTCGGCCCTGACGCTCGCGGGCTTCGAGTGCTCGGGTCCGCCGCCGTCGTGCACCCGCTGCTCCTCGACGACGGTGGCGAAGGTGAAGGTGGCGTTGCTGCCCGCGATGACGCTCTCGCGCGACTGCTCGTAGGCGGGGTCGTCGAAGCCCGCGAGCTTGGTCCACTCCACCGTCGAGCCGTCGGCGGAGTCGAGCTCCGGCAACGAGACCGCGAGCAGCTCGGCGCACGAGCGCAGCGCCTGCGGCCATTCGTAGCCCGCCTCCGGCGGCTCCACCGTCAGCTCGAGCATGCCGGTTCGGGTGGCACCCACCGACTTGTGCACGCTCCCAGGTTGGGGAGTGAGGGTGACGGTCCAGTTGGTGAACATGGCGCGGACATCGGCCACCGCGGAGGCGGCGGCGGCGGCGGCGCGGATGGCGTCGACGAAGGGCAGGTGTTGGATCACGGCGCGCGCGGCCTGGGCGGTGGCGTAGGCGGCCACGCCCACCACCACGCTCGCCGCCGACACCACGGTGCTCCACAAGCCGCTCTCTGCGGGCGCCAGCGAGCCGACGGCTCCGGCGGCGGCGGCGGGCAGATCGTCGAGGAACTCCGAGATGGCGCCGCAGGGATCGGCCCCTTGCGGCAGGAAGTTGGCGCTGAAGCCGTGGAGCTGGCCCGCCTCGGCGAGCAGCGGCAGGAGCACGTCGCGCGTGAACAGCGTGACCACCACCGAGGGGAAGATCAACGAGGCGTGGTCGTTCGCGTCGACGGTCCCCATCAGCGCCGCGGCCACCTGGCTGCCGAAGGGCCCGTCGTCGACGCTGACGTAGGCGGCCAACAGCGCCGAGAAGGGCAGGGTGCCGTTGCCGTCGGGCAGGGGCAGGGCGCCCACCATATCGTCGAGCGCTTGGCCGCTGAGGCCGCCGCCGTTCGTCAGGTCGCAGGCCATGCCGCGCGCCTGCGAGGCGTAGACGTGCAGCCCGCGCACCGGCGGCGTGGCCGCGCGCAGCACGGCGCCGCTGGCGTCGTCGACGGTCTCGATGCCGGCCCGCGCGAGCGCCTCGACGACCGCCGCCGTCCCCGCCGCGTCGCAATGGCCCATGGCGAGCGCCAGCGCCGCGGGCGGCTCGCCTTCACCTTCGCCCTCGCCTTCGCCCTCGCCCTCGCCCTCGCCTTCGCCTTCGCCCTCGCCTTCGCCTTCACCTTCGCCTTCACCTTCACTCGGCGGCGGAGGCTCGCAGCCAAGCTGCGTCGCGACGATCAGGCCCGCAAGGGAGAGACAAGCTCGCAACAAGCGCATGCAGCTCCTTGGACAGCAGTAGCGTCGCGACGCTAGCAGGCGCTCCCAGGCCCAAAGCACCAGCGCCCGCACCTGTCTCGTTTTCTCGCGGACTGACGCAAAACGACGCTCGCACCTCGCCGCTCGAGCTGCCGGCAGCATCGCTCGATGGTGCGCGTGCCACCTGAGCCGGCGTCCTCCAGATCCCAGTGGCCGCGAGCGCGCGGGCGGAGCATCCTCCTCCTCGGAGCAAACAACGATGCGCCAGGCACAGGGAGCGACGCTGCTGGTGTCGATGATCGTGCCGCTGCTCGTGCCGATGATCGTGGGCGCCTGCGCCGGGCGCCCGCCGCCTCCCTGGACCCTCGGCGAGGGCGAGGGCGAGGGCGACCCGCCGCTCAGCGAGGTGATCATCTCCACCGCGGCATGTGACGTGGGCGAGGTGCCGCTAGGCACCTCACGCTCGTGCTTCATCGAGGTGACGAACGGCGGCCCGCGCGAGGTCGAGATCGTCGCGCTCACCATCACCTCGTCCACCGACGTCTTCTCGCTGCCCTCCCCGTACACCGGTGCTCTGCCTGTGGCGGCGAGCATGGAGGTGCGCGTCAGCGCCCACCCGGTAGCCCAGGGGCCCCTCGACGCCACCCTCGTCATCGGCTTCGCTGGCGCCCTGGTGCCCGAGCGCACCATCCCCTTGCGCGTCACAGGAATCACCGGCCCCGACTGCGTGGCGCGGGTGAGCTCCGTCAACGGCGCGCCGGTCGCCGTCGGTGTCGTGCCCGCCATCGCGCCGCTCGACGTCGTGGTGCTCTCGCTCGATGAGTCCACCGTCGCGCCAACGTCGGCGATCACGGCGTTCGAATGGCGGCTCTTGTCGAGGCCGGCGGGCTCCACCGTGCAGCTCACCACGCCCACCGCCGAGGCCACCGGCTTCACCTTCGACGATGAACTCGGGCTCGACCTCGCCGGCACCTTCAGGGTCCGCGCGGAGGTGTTCGACAGCGCCGGCCTGCAGGCGAGCTGCGAGCTCGAGCTCGAGGCCGCCTCGCCCTTCGACGCGCTGCAAGCCCAGCTCTCCTGGGACTCCCCCCAGGCCGACCTCGACCTCCACCTGCGCCGCCACAGCGACGCGCTCTGTGCGGCCGCCGACTGCTACGCGCTCACCTGCGCCAGCGCCGCGCTCGACTGGGGGAGCCCCGCCAGCTCGCCGCGCCTGGACGCCGACGCTGAGGGCTTCGGCCCCGAGACCATCACGCTCGACGCACCCGCCGACGGCGTGTTCCTCGTGGCGGTCCACGGCCGCGAGCTGCCAGCGCCGAGCAACGCCACGGTGCGCGTGTTCCATCGCGGCAGCCTGCTCTTCGAGGGCAGCGCTCCGGTAGCAGACGACGACGCGTGGCACGTGGCCGCCATCTCCTGCGTCGCCGGCTCGTGCAGCGCAAGCGCGGACGGCACGCACAGCGCGCTCGCGAGCTGCGCGCCCTGAGCGAGGCTCGCCAGCCCCGCGTCGCGCCTCGGGTGCGGCTCCCCTGCTAGCCTCGGCCCCATGGTGCGTCGTGAAGGAACAGGTGTCCTGAGCCGCCGGCGGCGACGGCGCCGACCTCCGCGCTGCGTGTCTACAGCGGGAGCCAGTCCCGCCCGGGTAATCGCCGGAGAGCCCGGTAGCAGGTC
>JADZDP010000120.1 GCA_020850995.1 Deltaproteobacteria bacterium | reverse complement strand
TCTTCTCGCCGGTGGCTACGTCGCGTCCTCGCCGCGTAGCGCTGCTACGCGGCTGCGGGGCTCCTTGCCACCGGCAAGAATCCGCTGCGCACTACCCCCTACGAACTTCGGGTTTGTGGCACTAGTCAGACGCCATGGATACCGAGGTGCATCGCGTGCTCGCAAAAGCGGGCCTGTCGCTCGACGGCGCCATGCCCTGCATCGGCGTCTGTGTCGACGAGCACCGGCGACCGCAAGCGCTCGGCGCGGCGGTTCGGGTCATGGGCGGTCGGAACGACGTCGACATCACCTTGAAGCCAATCTCATCCCTGTGGACCGGCACGGCGAAGCCGCCGGACTTCGCGCAAGGGCCACCACCAGCGTACGAGCTCTTCTTCTTGCTCATCGAGCGGACGGCGAGGGACTACTGCGCGGCGACGGGGCAGCCCGTGTACGACGCCGAGTTCGAGCGCCTCTACAACCACCTGCGGCGCCGGCCCGACGGGCGCGACGCAAACCCGCTCTTCTCCTATCTCCAAGCGGCGGCGGCCCTCTACCTGTCGCTGCGCGACGTCAGCCAAGACGAGTACGAAGCGGTCCTGCGGCGCCTGACGCAATCGGCCCGGCGCTTCAATGCTGACGCGGGGAGCACGAACTACGTCGACCGTGCCCTCGCGCTGGTACCCTGACGTCGTCGCTTCGTGCAGCGCGCGCCCGGCTGCGGGGTCCAACGCCGTCGCTCGCGGCGTTCGACCACCCAGAGAGCTGATTCGGCTACATCGCCTGCTGCGCGCGAGCCGGTGGTGCGACGGCGGCGTCGCGTGCTCGGCACGTGGCTATGGCCCACGCGCCTGCGCGTCTCCTTGCCCTCGCACCACCGGCTCACGCTCGCGACGGCGCTGCAACCGGATCAGCTCTCTCGCCACCGTGTTCGCGACCACGCCAGCGCGCGACGCTTGATCTGACCGGGAAAACACGACAGCGTGGGCTCATGCCTCGGGTGCTCAAGCTCGTCGGGCTCGGGCTCGGCGCCCTGCTGCTGGCGTTCACCGTGCTCGGACTGGTGCTTCCTCGCGATCTGCGCATCAAGCGGAGCGTCGAGCTGCCGGCGCCGCTTGCCGCCGTGAGCGCCGAGGTCGACGACCTGTCGCGCTGGCCGGGCTGGGCCTTCGGCCCCGAGGCGCGCGAGTGCACGTTCCATGGCGCGCGCGCCGAGGGGCTGCGGTGGACCTGTGGCGAGGTCGAGGGCGCGCTGGTGCGTACCGACCGGTCACCCGGTGGTACCTGGATCGACGCCCAGGTCGGCGGCCAGGTGGACCGCGTACGCATGAAGATCGCGCTGACGGAGCTCGCCACCGGCACCTTGCTGGTCTGGGAAGAGCAGGCCACCGCGCCGCGCGTGATGGGCGCATGGTTACGCCCCTGGCTCGAGGGCGCCCGCAGCGCCGAGATCGACCGCGCCCTGGTCCGCTTGCGCGAGCACCTCACCCCTGCCACACCCGGTGCACCGTGAGCGACACCCTGCTGGTCGTCGACGACGACGACGGCATCCTCAAGCTGTTCGAGAGCGCGCTCAAGGCGAGCTTCCGCGTGCTCACGGCGGCCGATGGCCTGGCCGGCAAGGCCATCCTCGAGAGCGAAGAGGTCGCCTGCATCGTCGCCGATCAGATGATGCCCGGCCTCACCGGCGTCGAGCTCTTGCGCGAGGCGGTGGCGCTGCGACCGCACGCGGCGCGCATCCTGGTGACCGCGTCCGATCGCGTGAAGGACCTGTCCGACGCCGTCAACGTCGCGCAGGTGCACCGCTTCCTGTCGAAGCCTGTGCGTATCGCGGAGCTCATCGGCGTGGTGAAGAGCGCCGTGCATCAAGCCAACCTCGAACGCGAGAACCAGCGCCTGGTGGCCGAGCTGACCGACAAGAACGCGCTCCTGCTGCGCGCGCTCTCACAGGTGCAAGACAGCGAGCGCCGCCTCGAGCACGAGGTGGAAGACCGCACCAAGCAACTGCGCGAGGCCAACGCCGAGCTCGAGAAGCTCGCCCTGCGCGACGGCCTGACCGGCCTGTACAACCACCGCTTCTTCCAGGAAGCGATGACGCAAGAGCTGGCGCGCGCGGCGCGCTACGGCAACCCGCTCTCGCTCATCTTCATCGACGTCGACCACTTCAAGAACTACAACGACCTGTGCGGTCACCCGGCGGGCGACACGCTGCTCAAGGAGCTCGGGCGCCTGCTCACGGCCACGCAAGACGCCCCCGAATTCCGCTTTCGCGGGCGCCTCTCCGACATCGTGTCGCGCTACGGCGGCGAGGAGTTCTGCATCATTCTGCCCATGACCGATGGCGCTGGCGCCTTGGTGCGCGCCGATCGGGTGCGCGAGATGATCGCCGCGCACCCCTTCGAGCGGCGCGAGGTGCAGCCGAACGGCGTCATCTCGGTCAGCATCGGCGTCGCCTCGTATCCGAAAGACGCCATCGACAAGGTCGGCCTCATCAAGGCCGCCGACGACGCCATGCTCAAGGCCAAGCGCGAGGGCAGGAACCGCGTCGTCGCAGCGGGGTGATGGCCGCCGAACCGCCAGGGGGCCTTGGCGTCTCGACGGTCTGGCCCTAACACGCAGCTGGAGGTGCGCCATGCGCGGCTTCGCCAGGGTCAGCGTCGCGGTCCCCGCGTGTACGGTCGGCAGCTCGCGCAACAACGCCGAGGAGACGCTCGCTCTTTGGCGTCAGGCCCATGAGCAACGCTCGGCGCTGGTGGTGTTCCCCGAGCTCGGCCTCTCGACCTACACCGCGCGCGACCTGTTCTTCGACGGCACCTTGCTGGCCTCGTCGCTGGCCGCGCTCGAGCGGCTGGTGGAGGAGTCGCGCGAGCTGTCGCCGCTCGCCGTGCTGGGCATGCCCTTGGCGACGCCCCAAGGGCTCTACAACGTCGCCGTCGCCGTGCAGCGCGGCCGCGTGCTCGGCGTGGTGCCGAAGAGCTACCTGCCGAACTACCGCGAGTTCGAGGAGCGGCGCTGGTTCCGCCCCGGTACTGAGGTGGCCGCGGGCGCGATGGTGCGCCTGTGTGGCAGCGACGTGCCCTTCGGCACGGACCTGCTGTTCCACGCCGAGGGCATCGCCGATCTCACGGTCGGCCTGGAAATCTGCGAGGACATCTGGGTGCAGGTGCCGCCGTCGATGCTCCAGGTGGGCGCCGGCGCCACCGTGTGCTGCAACCTGTCGGCGTCGAACTTCACCATCGGCAAGGCCGACCTCCGTCGCTTGTTGGCGCGCTCGGCCAGCGACCGCGGCAAGTGCGCGTACCTCTACGTCGCGGCCGGCCCGGGCGAGTCCTCCACCGACCTCGCGTTCGACGCCGACGCCTTCATCTGTGAGAACGGCGCGCTCGTCGGAGAGTCGCGGCGCTTCGCGCGCGAGGGCCAACTGGTCACCACCGACGTCGACTTGGACGCGCTGGTGCACGATCGTCGCGTCACCGGCACCTTCGGCGACTGCGCCACGAACCTGGCGCCCCCGCGCCCCTGGCGTCGCGTCGGCTTTAGCGCCGAGCCCGCGGCCGGCCTCGTGCGTGGCGTGGCACCCCACCCCTTCCTGCCGCGCGACCCCGCGACCATGGCCACACGCGCGTGGGAGATCTTCGAGATCCAGACCAACGCCCTGGCCACACGCATGAACGCGCTACCGCCCGGCGCCAAGCTCGTGCTCGGCGTCTCCGGCGGCCTCGACTCCACGCATGCGGCGCTGGTGGCCGCGGGCGCGCTCGACCTGTGCAAGCGCCCGCGCAGCGATCTCGTGTGCGTCACCATGCCCGGCCTCGGCACCAGCGACGCCACCAAGGGCAACGCCGGAGCGCTCGCCGAGAGCCTGGGCGCCACGCTGCGCACCATCTCCATCAACGACGCGGCCCGCCACGTGCTGGCGGCCGTGGGACACCCGGCGGCAAAGGACGCCGCCAACGTCGACGAGATGATCACGCGTATCCGGCAGGATCCGCGCCTGGGCGATCCCACGCTCGAGAACGTGCAAGCGCGCATGCGCACGCTGGTGCTGATGACCATCGCCAACCAAGCGGGCGGCATCGTCGTCGGCACCGGTGACCTGAGCGAGAAGGCGCTGGGCTGGTGCACCTACGCGGGCGACCACATCTCGATGTACGACGTCAACGCCGGCGTACCGAAGACGCTGATCCAGTTCGTCATCCGTTGGGTGGCCAACGAGCGCGTGACGACGTGGGCGGGCACGCAGGGCAAGGGTGACGTGGAACGCCTGCGCGCCACGCTGTTCTCCATCCTCGACACGCCCATCTCGCCGGAGCTGTTGCCGCCCGACGTCAACGGCAAGATCGCGCACCTGACGGAGGCCGCCATCGGCCCCTACGAGCTGCACGACTTCTACCTGTTCCACTTCGTGCGCCACGGACGCACGCCCGCGCGCATCCTCGACCTCGCGCAGGCAGCGTTCGGTGCGCGCTACCCGCTCACGGACCACCAGCGCTGGCTCAAGGTGTTCTTGAAGCGCTTCTTCCAGAACCAGTTCAAGCGTAGCTGCGCCACCGACGGACCCAAGGTGGGCATGGTGGCGCTGTCGCCGCGCGGCGATTGGCGCATGCCGAGCGACGTGCGCGTCGACGAGTGGCTGGCGCAGGTCGACGCGTACGTCGCCGAGAGCGACAGCGACTCCAGTATTGGTTGATTCATTCGTCGCTCGGTCCTTGCCACGATGGCTGCGTCGCGTGCTCGGCACGTGCCGACGGGCACGCGCCTCCGCTGCTCCTTGCCCTCGTGGCAAGTCCCTTCGCGATCCTTCGGTCAACCAATTCTGGGGCCGCTGAGATCAGTCGACGATGGCGAAGTGCAGCTTCTCGCCGTCGTGGTAGGTGGCGCGGATGCGCACCGGGGCGCCCACCAGCACGCTGCACTGCTGGCCGTTCTTGTGCGTGTAGCGCACCTCGGCGCCGTCGCGATCGAGCAGCATGGCGTCGCCCAGGTCCTCGCGGCCGATCTTGACCTCGACCTCGGGGTTCTTGAGCAACACCGTGAGTCGCCCGGGGCTCGCGTTGATGACCGTGCCCTCGCGCATGGGCGCGTTCGGGTTGCCGGCGGCGACACCACCGAGATCCGAGCGGAACAGATCGTCGAACAAGAGGCGCGTGGCGGCGTTCTCGCACTGCTTCTGCTTCATGCGCGACGAATTCCCCGAGCCCACAGCGCGCTGCACGGTGGCGTCGACGGCCTTGCGCTCGGCGTCGCTGAGCGCGGGCGCGCCCGCGATGTCGGCCAGGAGCGCGCGCGCCGCGCCCAAGAGCGCGGGGCCGCGCAGGGTCTCGAGCGCCACCGCACGCTTGGCGAGCGTGGCGCGCTCGGCCGACAGCTCGCTCGGCCGCACCAGCGCGCCCAGCAGCATGTGCTCCCACAAGGGCTTGAGCTCCGCGTCGGCCACACCGAGGGCGCGCACGCGCTTGAGCGCCTCGAGCTGCACCAGCGTGGCGTGCGACAACAGGCCCACCACCTCGCGCATGGGCGCGGTGAAGCGACCGTAGCCCTCTACCATCAGCCCCGAGTGCAGCTCGGGCTTGCGCGAGTACTCCGAGGCGACCTGGATGCCGATCACCTGGTTTTGCAGCGCCACCGCGAGCGCGTGCTCGCGCTCGGTGGTGGGCAGGGTGCGCACGCGATCGACCCAGTCGTTGAGCGCTTCGCCCTGTTGCCAGTGCCACGAGGCGGGCGCGTGGTTGGCGTCGACGATGGCGCCCACCAGGCGACGCAGCGCCTCGAGCTTCTCGGGCCCGGGCGGCGGGTGCACGCGGAAGATGCCCGGCGCCTCGATGCCGGGGATGCCCGTGGAGGCGAGCTGGCTCGCCCCCGCGCAGTTGGCCAGGATCGACAGCTCGGCGTTGAGACCGCTCGCCAGGTCGCTCTCGACCGCGTGCAGAAAGAACTTGCTGCCATCGAGGCCGATGCGCGTCTCGCGCCGCTCGGGACTCACCACGCCGCGCTGATGTGCCTGGCGCTGCAGCACGCTGCCGAGCGCATGGAAGATCGTGAGCTGGTCCTTGACCACCTTGGGCACGTCGTGCCCCTGGTCGTCCTTGTCGAGCCCCGCTCTGCCCTCGAGGAAGGCCGACACACCGGGGTAGGTGAGCTGCGCCTGCGAGTGGATGAAGGCGCGCTCGCTCGTGCGCTTCTCGACCTTGCCGTTGGCGTCGAGCTCCACCGTGATGACGAGCGCGCGGTGATCCTCGTGGGCGTTGAGCGACACGCCGCGCTCGCAGATCTCGCGCGGCTGCATGGGCACGTTGATGCCCGGCAGGTAGAAGCTGGCGCCGCGCTCGAGCGCCTCGTCCCACAGCGCCATGCCGGGCTTCACCGCATACGCCATGTCGGCGAGCGCGTACTGCAAGACGAAGCCGCCGTCGCTCCTGCGCGTGAGGCGCATGGCTTGATCGATGTCTTTGCTGCCGTGGTTGTCGATGGCGAAGAAGGGCTCGCTCTTGCGATCGACCAGCGAGGGGTCGTCGAGGCCGGGGCTCTTGAGGAGGGCGGCGGCCTCGGCGCTGGCCTCGACCGGGAAGGTGGGGTCGAGGTGCTGTCCCGCTGCGATGGTCCACGAGCGCGCCTGCGCGCTCTCGCCGGCAGCGATGGTCTCGTCGAGCACGATCTGCCCGCGTGGGTCCACGTGCCCCGCCACCACGGTGCCGGCCTTGAGCGTGGTCGGGGCGAGGTGCAGGTCGCCGGTGGCCAGGTCACGCAGGTGTGGCGTGCCGTCGACGAGGTCGACGATGGCCGTGAAGTGCCCACCGAGCTTGGCGGCGCGCTCCTGGCGCAGCGCGTAGAGCGTGGCCTTGACGTTGTTGCCGTTCTCGTCGACCAGCTCCACCGACTTCTTGGTGACGCGCGCGATCAAGAGCACGTCCCTCGGCAGGCCCGCGGCCTTGGCGCGGTCGAGCTCGAAGGGCAAGAGCGACTCGTCGGCTGGGTAGAAGGTGATGCGCCCCTGCCGCTCACGCAGGATGCCGGGCACCTCGCTCGGCATACGCCCGTTGGCGCGCGCGGTCGCCAGGCGCGCGCGGATGGGGATCTCCACCGCGGCCCGCTGCTCGACGCGCCGCAGCGCCTCGGTGGCCTGAGGATCGCCAGCGTTCCGGAGCGCCTCATGCGCCTCGTGCAGCTCGGTGATCGTGGCCGTGCCGGCGTTGGTGATGGTGCTCCCTGGCGACACGGGCATCGTCGCGTGGCCACCGGCGGCCTCGATGACGTCGATGACCACGGGGTGCGTGCTTTCGGTGGGCTCGCTGCCCGTGGCGCCCACCGCCGCGGTCTCGCCGGCGCTGGTGATGGGCGCGCCACCGCCGGCGTTCACCACGGGGGTGCTCGGATCGAGGCCAGGACGACGAGGGCCCACCATCAGGCGCGCCCTTCCTGCTCGGCCAGCGACTTCACGAGTGCTGCCGCCTCGGCACGCAGGCTGGGCGCGTTGTGCTCCTTGAGGAGCACGTAGCTGGCCAAGGCCCGCGCCGGCCCCAAGGCACCCAAGCGCGCCTGCACGCGCGCGCAGGCCAGCGAGGTCGCCAGGTCCATGTCGTCGAGCGACACGGCGCGCTCGTAGGCCGCGCGTGCCTGCTCGAGCTCACCCTTGGCTTCGTGCGCCATGCCGACGAGCGCCCAGGCGCGCGGCGCGTTCGCGTCGATGGCGAGGGCGGCCTGCGCGAGCGCGGCGGCGTCGTCCCACTGCTGCGCCTGGGCGGCAGAGGCGGCGGCGGCGACCAGGGGGCGGGGGTCGTGCATGGTGTAGGGCTGATAGCGCGGCCGGCCGGGCTTTGGCGCATCACCTCTCGTGACGGCGGTCGCCCAAGGGGATCCCCACCGGGCTCCCCGAGCCCGCCCCGGCGCCCTTGCCGTCGAGGCGCAGCGCGGCCACGGGGATGGGGGGCGCGTTGGCGGCGTCTCGTAGGGCGCCCACGAGCTCGGCCACGCCCACCGCGAGGCGCTCGGCGCGGTCCATTCCGGCGTTGTCGATGCCGAAGTGCGCGGTCAGCGTGCCGTCCTCGTGCAGCAGCACCTTGATGAACGCTTGGTCGGCGCGCAGCGCGAGCGCGGCCTGCTGCACCGGCTGCTGCACGAACAGTCCCCGCAGCACGTCCTCGTCGCCACCGCCAAGGGTGAGCTGCTCGTCGAAGGCGCCGCCCACCCGCACGCTGCCGGGGCTGTTCGACAAGAGCAGCGACGCGCGTTCGAGCAGGAACCACGAGCGGCGGCCCACCTCAGGCAGCGCCGCCGTCCCGATCCAGTGTGGCGGCCCGTCGATGCGACCGCCGCCGCTCGCCAGGGTGACGGCAGCCAAGGGCGGCTTGGTCATCAGCACCGCGGGGCCAGATGGCCCCCCATGCGCGCTGACCACGCGCTCGTTGTCGACGTCGATCAGGGGCGGACGCCGGCCGCGTGCGCGCCACGCGGCCACCCCGAAGGCCACGGTCGCCATGGGCAGACCGATGGCCAACAGGGTGACCAGCTCGAGCAAGGTCAGCTCGCGTGGCTGCCCATGGCCTTCTTGAGCGGCTTGTTGAACGCCCAGATGGCCACGCCGGCGCCGATCCCGAGCACCATGAGGAGGGCGAAGAACAGGTCCTTCGACATGGTCGTGTAGAAGCCGCCGATGTAGCCCGACAGCATGTTGCCGAAGAAGCTCGACACGAACCAGATGCCCATCATCAGGCTGACGATGCGCACCGGGCTCACCTTGGTGACCAGCGACAGGCCGATGGGCGAGAGGTAGAGCTCGCCGACCGTGAGCAGGAGCGTGCAGAAGATCGGCCAGAACAGGCTGCCCTTGCCGTCGCCGACCATGCGTGCGCCCACGATCATCACGATGAACGACAAGCCGAGAATGAAGCAGCCGATGGCCATCTTCGCCACCGACGAGGGCTCCTTGCCCTGACGGTTCTGCCAGCGCCAGAACATGTCGAACACGGGTGCCAGGATGAAGATGAAGAAGGGGTTGGCCGACTGGAACCACGTCGACGACGCCCACGAGGGCCAAATGGTCTGCTCGTCGGCCCAGGTCTGCATGGTGTTGCCCTGCTGCTCGTAGACGGCCCAGAACACGACGTTGAGCGCGCACAGGATGACGAGCGCCCACACGCGCTTCCACTCGTCGGGCGCGAGCGGGTGGTTGCCCACCTGCTGCTTCGCGGCGTCGGCCGTGTCGACGCGCTTCTGCAGCGTGTCGGGGGCGAGGAACTTCTGACCGAACACCTGCACCACCAGGCCGGTCAGCATGCCGATGCCGGCGGCGAGGAAGCCGTAGCGCCACCCATAGGCCATAGCGAGCGTGCCGCAGACGAAGTTGCAGATGAAGGCGCCGAGGTTGATGCCCATGTAGAAGATGGTGAAGGCACCATCGCGCCGGGCGTCACCGGGCGGATACAGGTTGCCCACCTGGGTCGAGATGTTGGGCTTGAAGAAGCCGTTGCCGATGATGAGCAGCGTCAGGCCGATGAAGAACATGCTCTCCATGCCGAAGAGCACGAACTGGCCGAGGGCCATCAAGATGCCGCCGATGAACACGGCGCGCTTCTGGCCGAGGTATTTGTCGGCCATCAGGCCGCCGAGCACGGGCGTGAGGTACACGAGGCCCGTGTAGATGCCGTACAGGTACGAGGCGTTGGGCTGCACTGCGCAGGTGCCCTCGGCGATCTTCTGCGCCACGTCGAGCGCCACGGCCCCGTCGCCCTCGGTGAGGCGCTTGACCGCCGGGTTGATGCACTTGTCGACCACGTCGGCCGACGTGATGTCGATCTTGGGCAAGAGCGACTTGATGAAGCCCCAGCCGATGACCTCGTCGGGGTTGCCCGCGCCGTCGTACTTCCCGCCTTGCAGCGTCTGGCGCATGGTGACGAACAGGAAGTTCACCATGTAGAGCTTCAAGAGCCCGCGCATCCCGTAGTACGAGAAGCGCTCCCACATCTCTGTGAAGAACAAGACGAACAAGCCCACCGGGTGGCCGAGGAGCTGCTTGTCGGACTTGGGGCCCTGCCAGGCGGGCGGGGCGGATTCGGTCGGGGTCATTCCTTCTCCCTGGATCGAAGCGCGAGCGCGATCGCGCACAGACGCGAGGGTTCTGGCGGCAGGCGCTCGTGGGCTCAAGGGGGCGCGGCCGGAAAAATGCCCGCGGCGCGCCAGAAGAAGCCCCTGACAGGACGCCCGAGAAAAAAGGAACGACGCCTTTCGGCGCCGTTCGAGAGCATTCGTTTGTTCCGCGATCTCTCTCTGTGGCGGCCGCGCGCCGCCCAGACCTCCTTGGCGGTTCGACCACTGTACGTGGGCGCTCGTGGATCCGTCGATCGGCCATCAAGCTGAGACACGGCGCGGCGCGCCACGCGCAAACCCGCCGACCGACCGACTCACGACGCGCTGCGATGAGGAGGGGTCCGTGCTAAGGGACCCGCGGAGGTTTTTCATGGCCAAGCGCGTCCCCTTCGTCTGCGGCAACTGGAAGATGCACCACGGCGTCGAGGCCACACGCAAGCAGGTGCGCGCGCTGGTAGAGGGCTTGGCGCGGGTGCAAGGCAAGGTGGAGGTGGCGGTGGCACCCGTGGCCACCACGCTCTTCGCTGCCTGCGAGGCCGCGCGCGGCAGCGGGCTCAAGATCGCGGCGCAAAACGTCCATTGGGCCGAGAAAGGCGCCTTTACCGGCGAGTGGAGCGCCGCCCACCTGGTGGAGCTCGGCGTCTCCCATGCCATCTGCGGCCACAGCGAGCGCCGCGCCATGTTCGGCGACGACGACGTCACGGTGCCCAAGCGCGTGCGCGCCGCGCTGGACGCCGGGCTCATCCCCATCGCCTGCGTGGGCGAGACCCTGGCGGAGCGCGAGGGCAATCAGACGGCCGTGGTGGTGGCGCGGCAGACCGGGGCCATCCTCGAGCTCATCAAGGCCGACGAGGTCGAGCGCCTGGTGCTGGCCTATGAGCCCGTGTGGGCAATTGGCACCGGCAAGAACGCCACTCCCACCCAGGCGCAGGAGGTGCACGCCCAGATCCGCGCCCTCCTCGCCAAGCGCTACGGCGCGAAGGCAGAGGCGGTGCGCCTGCAATATGGCGGCAGCGTCAAGCCCGACAACGCCGCCGAGCTGATGCGCGAGCACGACGTCGACGGGGCGCTGGTGGGCGGCGCCGCCCTAGAGGCCGCGAGCCTCCTCGCCATCGCCGAGGGCGGAATGCAGCGGGCCTGAGCGGCCCGCGATACACTGTGTGGCGTGAGCGCACGCCTCGCCGCCTTGGTGGCCGCCCTCGTCATCTGCGCTTGCCCGGCGCCCCTCGGCGCGCCGTGCAATCGCGATCTCGAGTGTCCGGAGGGCCACTGCGAGGACGGCCGCTGTGTCCCCGGCCCCGACCCGGATGATCCGCCCGCCGAGGGCGAAGGCGAGCCCAGCGAGGGCGAGGGTGAGCCCGCGGAGGGCGAGGGTGAAGGCGAGGGCGAAGGGGAGCCCGGCGAGGGCGAGGGCGAAGGGGACCCCGGCGAGGGCGAAGGCGAGGGCGAGGGCGAAGGTGACCCCGACGGCACCTGCGCGCTCCCCTTCGCGCTGCAAAGCGGCGCCAACACGGGCGACACCACCGGCGCCGCGTCGGTGATCCCCGGCAGCGAGACCAGCTGCAGCGGCGACGGCGACGCCCCCGAGCAGGTGTGGCGCTTCGACGCCCCCACGCCGGGCCTGCTGGCGCTGGCGCTCTCGCCCAACGCGTGGAGCTCGATCCTGTACGTGCGCGACCGCTGCGCCACCGCCGCGAGCGAGCTCGACTGCGACGGGCTCTCTGGCGGTCAGACCGAGAACCAGCTCACGGTGCAGCTCGCCGCTGCCGGCCCCGTCGACGTCGTGGTCGACGGCGACGATACGGCGGAGGTGGGCGGCTACACGCTGGACGCGGCCTTCACGAGCGTGGTGTGCGGCGACGGCGCGGTCAGCGGCTGGGAGGACTGCGACGGCAGCGAGGTGCCCGGCAACTGCACCAACCACGGCTTCGTGGGCGGCAGCTTGGCGTGCGACGACTGCGCCTTCGACACCGGCGGCTGCCTCACCCAGATCTGCGGCAACGGCGCCATCGAGGGCACCGAGGTGTGCGACGGCAGCAACTTCGGCGGCCTCAGCTGCGCCAACGTCGTCATGGACGGGTCGCTCACCTGCAACAGCTGCACCTCGATCACCACGGGCGCCTGCACCAGCACCTGCGGCAGCGGCTTCTTGACCGCGTACGAGGCGTGCGACGACGGCAACACCGCCAACGGCGACGGCTGCTCGTCGACCTGCGCGGTGTCGGGGCCCGCGGTCGAGCAGGAGGCGCCGGGCACGGGCACCCCCGACAACGACGACGGCGCGCCCAACACGAAGAACGCCGGGGACGGCGATCTCGCGACCAATGACTTTGCCCTTGGGCGCGTCAACGGCCCCATCTCGAGCACGGTGTTGATCCAGGGCGCGATCAACGTTCCGGGTGACGAGGATGCGTTTCAGATAACCAACCCCTCAGCCACCGCGGAGGCCAGCGTCCGCGTCCAGACCCAGGGCGCCACCGGCCTGACGAGCTGCCCTGGTCCAACGGTCATCACGGTGCGCGACTTCGATGGCGCCTTGCTTGGGTCGTTCCAAGGCATCTACGACATCGAGTGCACGCGCGTGGACATCAGCGGCATCCCGGCAGGGGCTACGTTCTTCGTCATCGTCTCCGACCTTGGCGACGACAGCAGCTTCGGCCCCTACTACCTCCAGGTCGAGTTCCTCTAACTAGTCCTCGAACGACGACCTGCTCCCGTGCGCGCACGGACACGCATGCCGTTCGCCTCCGCCCGGTGAGCGCGCCGCTCGGCGCAGACGCGTCCGCCGGGTCTGGCGCGCCGATCGCGCCGCTTTGCACCCCTTGCGCTCGGGCCCCGGCACCCCTATCCCCACGGGGCCATGACCCCGTTCCTCATCATCCTGCACGTGCTCGTGTGCGTGTTCCTCATCATCTTCGTGCTCTTGCAGCCGGGCGCGCGCGGCGGCGTCGGCGCTGCCTTTGGCGGCGCTGGCGGCCAGACCGTGTTCGGCGGTCGGGGCGCCAACACCTTCCTCGCCAAGCTCACGGCGGCGGCGGCGGTGGTGTTCATGCTCACTAGCGTGTCGCTCTCCTACTTCGTGTCGCGCACGGGCTCGGTGATGTCGAGCCGCGCCCAAGCCGACGCCCCCGAGGAGCCCGCCGACGGCGCGAAGCCGGCTGACGCGGCGCCTGCCGACGCTGCGCCCGCCGACGGCACCAAGCCGGCTGACGCGGCACCCGCGGCTGCGGCGGTTGCTCCTGCCGAGGCGCCCCCGGTCGAGAAGCCTGCGCCTCCGCCCACGCCGGTGCCCTAGCAGGTGCACGCACACTCTTGCTTGATGGGTGCGGGTGGTGCAGAAGCCCTCTGCTCGCCCGACGCGCGGATGGTGGAACTGGTAGACACACTATCTTGAGGTGGTAGCGCCGTAAGGCATGGGAGTTCGAGTCTCCCTCCGCGCACCAGCACCCATGAGCACCCGGAAGGGTGCTCATTTTTTTACCCCGCCGCGTGCGCAGCCGCGGACGGTGCCGCGGTGGCGCTCGCCGCCGCGCGCGGCAGCGTGAAGTGAAAGAAGGTCTGCTCGTCGTGGCACTCGGCCCAGATGCGGCCGCCATGTCCCTCGACCAAGCCGCGGCAGATGAACAGCCCTAGCCCCAGGCCGCGGCCGGCCGGCGCCTCGGCGCCGCGCGCGAAGCGATCGAAGATGCGCCCGCGCTCGTCCTCGGTGAGCGCGCGGCCGTGATTGGCCACCACTACCTCGACGCTGTCGCCGGTGTCGTGCATGGCGATGGTGATCGGGTGTCGCGGCTCGCCGTACTTCACAGCGTTACCCACCAGGTTCGCCAACACCTGGCCGATGCGGCCGCCATCGATGAACAGCAGCTCGTCGGCAGCGTCGTCGAGGGCGAGCACGCAGCGCGCGCTGGCGTCGCTGAGGTCGCCCACGACGTCGCCGATGATGCGACGCAACGAGCATGGGCTGCGGTCGATGCACAGGCGCCCGCTCTCGATGCAGCTCGCGTCGAGCAGGTCGCCGATCATCACGTTCAGGCGCCGCGCAGCCGACACGATGCGCGTCGCTGCGTCGGCTTGCCGGCTGGAGGCGAGCGGCGGATCGGCGCGCGCCAGACGATCGGCGGCGAGCAGGATGGCGGTGACCGGCTGGCGCAGATCGTGGGCCACGATGGAGGCCCACTCCTCGCGCATGCGCTCGAGCTCCTTGATGGGGGTGATGTCCTCGATGACCGTGGCCGAGCCGAGCACGTCGCCGCTGGCGCCGACAACCGGCACGGCGCCGGCCAGCACCGGCACCAGGCGCCCATCTGCGCCGCGCACGCGCAGCTCGCGCTTGGTGACGCTGCGGCGCTCCGCCAACGCGCGCGCCGCGGGCTCTTCATGGGGCTCGAGGGGCACGCCGCAGGCATCGCGTAACACGATGGCGTTGTCGTCGACACACATGGCCAGTGCGGCATGGCTGCGCAGCGTCACCCGACCCTGCGCGTCGGTGAGGAGCACCGCGTCGGGGAGCTGCTCGATGACGCTCTCGAGCCAACTGCGCGCGCGCCGCTCATCGAGGCCTGCCTGCCGCGCGCCCGCGAGCTCGAGGTCGAGCGCTTGGTTACGCCGCTCGGCGCGCCGTCGTGCCAGCAGGTTGCCCACGCGCGCGCGCAGCTCGTCGGTGGAGAAGGGCTTGGTCAGGTAGTCTTGCGCGCCGTTGCGCAGCACCAGGTCGCGCATCTCGTCGTCGATGGTGCCGGTGAGGATCACGATGGGCACGTTGTCGAGTGTGTGCACGGCGCGCACCGCGCGGATGAGCTCGTCTCCGTTCATGCCCGGCATGGCCAGGTCGGTGATGATGAGGTCGGGTGATTCCTCGATCGCCTTGGCCAGGCCGTCGGCGCCGTCGTAGGCGCTGATGACGTTCAGCTTGCGACCCAAGGCTGCGCTCACCATGCGGTTGGTGACGACGTCGTCTTCGACGACGAGCACCAGCTCCGGCTCCTGCGCCGACGGCTCCTCACGCATCACTGCCCCCTGCCAACGCACGATCTACCGTTGACCGGCGTCACAGCCAAAGGAAAGTGATCGAGAATCGTCGAGCCGAGCGTTCGCACGATTGCGCGCGCACCGTGCGCGTTCGCACCTAACGAGCGGGCGTGCTCACCGTGAGGGCGTGCCGTTTCCCTCAGTGACGACGAACGCCTCGCGGCGCCGCGTTGTGCGGTGCGCGCTAGCCCCCGAGCGGTGCCGGCGGCGGCGCCGGTGTGCTCGGGGGCGCTGCGGGCTTGAGCAGTCCGTCGGCGATGCGCGCGGCCAAGGCGGGGAGCGCGTCGAGCAGCGCGCGCTGCACCCCGGCGCGCTGCTCCAGCGCCACCAGCGCGCGATCGATCTCCATCACCTCCGGCGTGGAGCTGTCGCTCTTCTTGCCGCCCTTGACGACGAACACGAAGCCAGCGCCCTCCTTGCGGAACACCCCCGACACCATGAGCTGCGTCTTGTTGAGCCGCTCCATCATGGGGCCGGTGGGGCCCGAGCCCGTGCCCACCATGGCTGCCGTGGCCGCGAACGCGAGGATCTGGCGCACGTCGGGCGCGCACATCACGTCGAGGCGCCGGTCCTTCGCCAGCGCCGCGCACAGCGTGCTGGTGAGCGCGGTGGCGTCGGGCGCGAGCGCCGGGTCGGCTGCCGTCACGTCGTCGACGTACACCAGGGTGCGCGCCGGGGGCGCCGCTGCCGGCTGGGCGTTGGCGCGCGCGGCGAGCAGCACGCCAAGCGAGAGCAGCAAGAGGACGGGCAAAGCGGTGCGCATCAGCTCTTTCCCTTCTTGCCGTCGCCCTTCCCGCCCTTGCCCGTGGGGGCCTTGGCGGGTGGCTCTGGGGCGGGAGGCGGCAAGGGCGCGAGCCCGAGGCCCGCGCGCACCTCCGCCTCGAGGTTGGCCTTGACCTCGTCGGTGTAGCCGATGTGCACGGTCTTGATGGTGCCCGCGGGGTCGAGCATCAGCATGTACGGCAGGCGCTCGGCGGCGTAGCGGCGCGCGACCACTTGAAAGCGATCGTGCATCACGGGGAACTTGACGCCGCTTTGCGCGGCCAGGGCCAGGATCTCGTCCTTTTGCTCGTCGCCCTTGTCGATGGACACCAGCATGACGCCGAGCCCCTGGTCCTTGTAGGCGTCGTAGAGGCGCGCCAGCTCGGGCATCTCCTTCTTGCAGGGCTCGCAGTAGGTGGCGAAGAAGCTCATGATCACGAGCTTCTTCGCCTCGATGGGGGTGGCGCCGCTCCAGTCGGCCGGACCCCACTTCTTCACTGCCTTGGGTACCTCGCCGGCCTTCAGCGCCGCGCTGAACTCGTTGACGACCGGCAGCTTGAACTGCGGCGCCGCCACGCCGGGCGCGAGCCCGTCGGCGGAGGGCGCGCCCTCGGCCCGCGCCGTCGAGGTCGACAGCAGCGCGCATGCTGCAAGGAGGAGGGCAGGAAGGGACAGGTGCTGCATCAAGACCCTCGGGCGGCGCGCGCCAGCGCTTCGGCGGACAACGGGACGCTTTCGACGCTCCCGGCGGCCATGTTCTTCAGGTTCACGCTGCCGCGCTCAATCTCGCTCGAACCGACGACGGCAGTAAAGCGCGCGCCGGCACGGTCGGCGTGTCGCATCTGTGCCTTCACGCTACGACCTCGCAGGTCGACCTCCACCGCCAGGCCGTCGTGCCGCAGCGCGTAGGCGAGCTCGGCGCAGCGCCCGTGGCCGGCCTGGTCGGCGCCGATGAGCATGAGCGCCGGCGCGAGCGGGGCCACGCTGAGCCCCAACGCTCGCATCACCAAGAGCAGGCGCTCCACCCCGCCCGCGTAGCCCACGGCTGGCGTGGCGCGGCCGCCGAGCTCGGTCACCAGCCCGTCGTAGCGCCCGCCCGCGATGACCGTGGACTGGGAGCCGAGCCCGTGGGTGCCGATGAGCTCGAACACGGTGCGCGTGTAGTAGTCGAGGCCGCGCACCAAGAGCGGATCCACGCGGTACGGGATGCCGAGGCGCTCGAGCCCCGCCTTGACCGCGTCGAAGTGCGCACGCGCGTCGTCAGACAGGAACTCGAGCGGCTTGGGCGCGTCGGCGCAGATGCGGCGGTCGCCCTCGTCCTTGCTGTCGAGGATGCGCAGGGGGTTCGTGCGCAGCCGGCGCTTGCTGTCGTCGGTCAGCGAGGCCTCGTGCGGCTGCAGGTAAGCGAGCAGCGCCTCTTTGTAGCGCGGGCGATCGGCGGCGTCGCCGATGGACGACAGGTGCAGCGCCACGTCGGTGATGCCCAGGCGCGACAGGATGGTGTGCGCCGACGCGATGACCTCGACGTCGGCGGCGGGCTCGCCGTACCCGACCACCTCGCAGCCGAGCTGGTGGAACTGGCGATAGCGGCCGGCCTGCGGACGCTCGTTTCGGAACTGGGGCCCCAGGTAGAAGACCTTCCAATACGCGTCGGCGGCGATCTTGCCGTTCTCGATCATGGCGCGCACCACGCCGGCGGTGTTCTCGGGGCGCAAGCACAGCTGCTTGGGTGCCTTCGGGTCGCGGTCGGGGAAGATGAACATCTCCTTGCCGACGATATCGGTGCCCTCGCCCACGCCGCGCACGAACAGCTCGGCCTCCTCGACGATGGGGGTGCGCACCTCGCCGAAGCCGTAGGCCAAGAACACCTCACGCACCGTACGCTCGAGGTGCCGCCAGGTGGCGAGCTCGTCCTCGAACAGGTCGTTCATGCCCTTGGGGGCGCGCACCGTCTCCATGGCTACTCCGCTCTCGACGTCGCCGACGACGTCCGGCAGGGCCATAGCGCGTCGACGTGCGCGTCGGAAGCGCCGTGCTACCCTGCCGTGGTGCGCGCACCGCTCCTCGCCGTATTCGCCGCCGTCCTGTACGCCGCGCCGGCCTTGCCCTGCGACCTGCTGACGCCGGCCGCCGGCTTCGTCATCCCGGCCGACGGTACGCCCGGCGTGCCGAGCGACGTCACGCCCTTCGCCGCCGGCGCCGACCTCGAGCTCGCGCTCCACGACGGCGCAGGCAACGTCATCCCGAGCACCATGGAGCAGATGGTGCTGACGGGCGTGGCGGGCGCCGACGTGGCGGTGCGCCGCGCCCTGCCGCTCGACGCGCTCGCCCCTGGCACCGACGTGTTGGTGCTGGTGGACGGCTCGGTGCAGTCGACCTTCACCGTGGGCGCGGCGCCGGCCCCGGCGCCCCCCGCGGGCCCCGAGGCACTGCTCGACGGCGTGACCCAGGGGCAGGGTGGCGTGGATGCGTGCGGCAGCTATGCCACCATCGGCATCGCCGGCGCGGACGCGGCCTTCTTCATCGGCGTCGTCGACGGCCAGCCCACCGTGGGCGCGCGCGCGCGCTGGGACGGCGCGAGCGCCACGGATCAGCTCGTGGTGTTCGCCGAGGGGAAACACACGGTCAACGTCGCCGGCGTCGACTTCGCCGGACGCGTGGGTGCCGCGGTGCCGGTGGAGATCGAGGTGCCGCAGGCGCTCGCGTGCGCGTGCACGTCGACGCGCACCTGGCGCCCGACGACGGCGGCGCTGCTGGTGCTCGCACTCGCCGCGGGCATGCGCGGGCCGCGGCGACGCCTCGAGGGTGGGTACCACTTGGCCTGCGGTGCACGGCGCCGGTAGAGTGGCGCGGCCCTCACCACGGAGTCGAAGGTGCCTTTGCTCTCTCGCTTGCTCTTGTTGGCGCCCATCGTCGCCATGCAGCTCGCATGCGCAACTGCCATGCAGCTCGAGTCGACTCCGTCGGGTGCGGAAGTGACCTTCGAGGGCAAGCCGGTGGGCACGACGCCCATGACGCTGAACGTCCCTGCCGGCGGCATGGGCTCGTCGGTGGAGGTGACCTTAAAGAAGGGCGCGCTGCAGAAGACGGTGAAGGTGCCGCGCTCGGAGATCGACGTCATGGGGCTCGCCGCCGGCGCCGGGGTCGACACGGTGGCGTGCCTCGCGCTCGGCCTCAGCGGCTCCGTCGCCGCGTTCATCATCCCGTTCTGCGGATTCGCCCCGTGCGTGGCGCCCCTCCTGTACGCCGAGGTGCCGGTGCAGCTCTTCCTCATGGGCTTCCAGGCGCCGAAGACCCTTAGCGTGACGTTGGAGCCCGGTGCGACGCCCGCGCCGCCACCGATCGACGGCGCGCCACCGCCCCCGTCGAACTACGGCTACTGACGACCGTCACCCCGCGCGGTGGATCAGCGCGAGGATGGTGTTGGTCACCTCGTCGATGCTCTTGCCCGAGCTGTCGACGACGATGGCGTCGGCGGCGGGCTTGAGGGGAGCCGCGGCGCGCTCGCTGTCTTGCTTGTCGCGCTGCACGATCTCGGCGAGCACCTTGTCGAAGGGCTCGCTGTGCCCCTTGTCGGCCAGCTCATTCATGCGCCGGCGCGCGCGCTCCTCGGGGCTGGCGGTGACGAAGGCCTTGACCTTGGCGTCGGGGAACACCACGGTGCCGATGTCGCGCCCCTCGAGCACGGCGCCCGACGCGCGGCGGCCGAGCTCGCGCTGCAAGCCGAGCAACGCCGCGCGCACCGGCGGGTGGCGGCTCACGGCCGACGACGCGGCGCTGGCCTCGGGCGTACGGATCGCGTGCGACACATCTTCGTCGCCGAGGAACACGCGGTTCTGCCCCGCTTGCCAGGAGAAGCGCAGCGTGCCGGCGAGCTCGCCCGCGATGGTGCCGAGGGCTGTGCCGTCGTCGAGCGAGACCCCGCGGCGCAGCGCCACCAGCCCCACGGAGCGATAGATGGCGCCCGTGTCGACGAGCGCGAGCCCCGCGCGCTCGGCCACCAGCTTGGCAACGGTGCTCTTGCCAGCACCCGCGGGCCCGTCGAGGGCGACGATGAGCGGCGTGGCCATGCGGCGCCGACGCTGGGCCAGCAGGTCGTCGACGGCGGCGAGCAGGCGCTGGTTCTCAGCGGCCGTGCCCACGGTGACGCGCACGTGGCGCGTGAGCCCGTAGTTGCCGACAGGCCGCACGATGACGCCGCGGCGCAAGAGCGCGTCGTTGAGCGCTGGCACCTCGGGCAGCTCGCCGCCGATCTCGGCGAGCACGAAGTTGCCCACCGACGGCGTCACCGCGAAGCCGCGCGCGGCGAGGCCGCTCGACAGCTTCGGCAGCTCGGCGGCGTTGTGCGCGCGGGCGCGCGCCAGGTGCGCCTCGTCGTCGAGGGCGGCCAAGGCGGCGACCTGTGCTGCTGCCGACGTGTTGAAGGGATCGCGCAGGCGATCGAGCAGCACGGCGATCTCGGGATCGCACACCGCGTAGCCGATGCGCAGCCCGGCCAAACCGTGGATCTTCGAGAAGGTACGCAGCACCGCGGTGCGCGGCCGGCGCTGCACCCAGGCGAGCCCATCGGGATAGTCGGCGTCGACGACGTACTCTGCGTAGGCCTCATCGAGCACCACCACCAGGTCGGCGGGCGCGGCCGCGAAGAACTCCTCGAGCTGCGCGCGCGTCACCATGCGCCCCGTGGGGTTGTTCGGGTTGGCGATGAACACGAGCTTGATGTCGGGGTCGGCAGCGGCGGCGCGCGCCAGCGCCGGCAGGTCGTAGCCGAGCGACGCATCGAGGGGGACCGCCACCTCCTCGACGCCCTGGGCGCGCGCGACGATGCGGTAGCACACGAAGCTCGGCCAGGCGTTGAGCAGCTTGTCGCCCACGCCGAGCAACGCGCGTCCAAAGAGCGTGATGAGCTCGTTGGTGCCGTTGCCGAGGACGATCTGGCGCGCCGCGATGCCATGGGCGGCGTGGAGCTTCAGCAAGCGCTCTTTCAGGTAGAAGCCGCCGGCGTCCGGATAGAGGTGGCCGTGCGCGAAAAACGCGCGCAGCGCCTCGGTGGCCTTGGGCGAGGGGCCGAGGCAGTTCTCGTTGGACGCCAGCTTGGCGACGCCGCGCACCTCGAATTCGCGTTCGGTCTCCTCGATGGGCTTGCCGGGAACGTAGGGGAGCAGCGACGAGAGGTGGGGCGCGAACAGCGGACGCATCGCGCGCCTCTACCGGGGATCGCGCCCCTCGGGAAGCCCCACCGGCGACGAGCGCTCCCACCACGGCTCCTTCTTGAACCAGGTGCGTTGGCGTCGTGCGTATTGGCGCGTGCGCAGGACGGTGCGCGCGATGGCCGCCACGCGGTCGAGGGTGCCGTCGGCGAGCGCCAGCGCCTCCTCGGTGCCGATGGTGTGGAGCAGCGGGTGATCGGCGGGCAGGCGCGCGCGCAGGGCCAGCGCCTCGTCGACCAGGCCCTCGTCGAACATGCGCGCCGCGCGCGCCCGGAGGCGCGGCTCCAGCTCGTCGAGGGTGGCGTCGACGAGCAGGGAGCGCGCGTTGGCGGCGCATGCACGTGGCGCGCGCGTCAGGAAGGCCGCCATGTCGCGCGGCGGCTCTCCGGGTTGACGCGGTGCATCGAGCCCGAAGCGCCACGCGCGCAGGTAGAGGCCGGTGCCGCCCACGAGGACGGCCACGCGCCCGCGCGCGTGGATCTCGGTCACGAGCGCGTCGGCGATCTCGACGAAGCGCCCGGCGCTCATCGGTGGGTCGAGGGGGTCGACCGTGCCGTAGCCGTGGTGCGGCGCGCGCGTGCGCTCGTCGCTGGTGGGCCCGGCCGAGGCGATGGGCAGGCCCGCGTACAGCTGCCGGCTGTCGGCGCACACGATCTCGCCACCGAGCTCGAGCGCGAGGCGCAGCGCGTGCGCGCTCTTGCCCGCGCCGGTGGGCCCGCCGATGACGACGATGTGGGCGCTCATCGTCGATCGAACCAGCCGGCCAGCTCGTGGAAGCGCAGCGTGCGCACCACCGGGCGGCCGTGGGGGCAGTGGGCACCGAGATCGATGGCGTCGAGGTCGCGCAAGAGCGCGCGCACGCCCTCGTGCGCGAGCGCGTCGCCGGCGCGCACGGCGGCGTGACAGGCCAGGCGGGCGCACAGCGCGTCGAGGCGCTCGTCGAGCGCGCCGGCGCTGCCCTGGCGCGCCAGCTCGGCGAGCGCGTCGCGCGTGATCAGCTCTGCCTTCTTGGCGGAGAGCCCCGGTGGCAGCGCCTTGATGAGCGCGGTGCGTGGCCCGAAGCGCTCGATGACCAGGCCGTGGCGCTCGAGCAGCGCGCGCGCACCATCGTCGTCGAGGGCGGCGAGCTCGAGCGCGCCGAGCTCCACCTGCAGCGGCACCAACAGGGGCTGTGACGGCGCCTGTGTTTGCGTGCGCGCGGCGCGCAGGCGCTCGAACACCACGCGCTCGTGGGCCGCGTGCTGGTCGATGAGCACCATGCCGTCGGGCCCGTCGAGCACGAGGTAGGTGCCGCCCACTTGGCCCACCACGCGCAACGACGAAAACGACGTCGCTGCGCCGGTGCCGGCGGCGGGCACCGCGAGCCCGCGCGCGTTGCTCCCGGCGTCGGCGCGGGCCAGCGCCTCGCGCACGCGCTGGTGGTAGCTGTGGACGTCGACGGGAGCCGCGCTGGTGGTGCTCGTGGGCGCCATCGGTGCGGGCGCGCCCGTCGACGAGAGCGTGAACACGCGCGCGGGCGCGGGGGCCTTGAGCCACGGCGTACGCGACAGGAAGTCGGACAGCAGGCCGATCACGTGACCGTGGACGCGCCGCGGATCGGCGAAGCGCACCTCGGCCTTGCGTGGGTGCACGTTGACGTCGACGAGCTCGGGGTCGATGGCCAGATCGAGGGCCACGATGGGTTGCCGCCCCACTTCGAGCAGCGTGCGAAACGCCGTGCGCACCGCTTGCACCAGGCCGCGGTCGGCCACGGGGCGCCCGTTCACGGACAGATGCACGCCGGCCAGATCGCGCCGCGTCTCGAGCGGCGCCACCACGTGCCCGGCCAGGGTGAGCAGCTCGGTCTGCCCGACGAAGGGGAAGAGGTGCGGTCGCAGGTGCTTGCCGAGACAGCCGACGGTGCGCTCGATGCGTGATGGGTGCTCGGGCGTCACGTTGGTGGGCGCCGCCGGCAGGTCGAGCGCGGTCTTGCCGTCGACCACCAGGCGAAACGCCACCGACGGTGTCGCCAGGGCGCCGCTGGCCACCGTGTCCTCGACGTAGCCCACCTCGGTGCGCGCGGCCTTGAGGAACTTCTTGCGCGCCGGTGTGTTGAAGAACAGGTCCTCGACATCGACACGGGTACCGCGCGGCGCGCCCGCTTCGCCAACCCGGGCCACGCGCCCGCCCTCGACGCGCACTTGTTGCGCGACCTCGGTGTCGGCGGCGCGTGTGGTCAGGGTGACCCGCGCCACCGACGCGACCGCCGCCAGCGCCTCGCCGCGGAAGCCAAAAGTGCGCAGGCAGCGCAGGTCGTCGGCCACGCGCAGCTTGCTGGTGGCGTGGCGCGAGAAGCACAGGACGGCGTCGGCGGCGTCCATGCCGCCGCCATCGTCGAGCACGGCGATGCGCTCGAGCCCGCCGCCCTGCACGTGGAC
Source organism: Deltaproteobacteria bacterium (assembly GCA_020850995.1). Lineage (GTDB taxonomy): Bacteria > Myxococcota > UBA727 > UBA727 > VGSZ01 > JACOUT01. The sequence continues at coordinate 28,241 of JADZDP010000120.1, read as the reverse complement.
GTCGACGTGGCTGGCGCCGGCGTCGAGCGCGTTCTCGACGAGCTCCTTGACGACGCTGGCAGGACGCTCGACGACCTCGCCGGCCGCGATTTGATCGGCGACAGCGCTGTCGAGGACGCGGATACCACCCACGCCGTGGCCCTCTACAGCAGACCGCGCTCGCGCACCACGCGCCGCGAGATCTGGTAGGCGTTCACCTTCATGCCGACCTTGTGGAGGAGCGCGCGCATGCCGGCGAGCACACGCACGTAGAACAGCACCTCGCGCGGCGGCGCCCACAGCTTGATGGACGGGTTGTCGAGCACGAAACGCATGGCTGCCTCGTTCACCTTCCAGGTGCCGAAGTCGGTGACCCGGTCGACGAGCAATGGCTCGAACAACAGCCGCAGCCAGTCGTAGATGAGCTCGGCGTCGACGCGTTCGTCGAGGAAGCCCATGGCGCGCCACAGGCGCTGCATGTCGTCGAGGTCGTGGCGCCACAGCGCGGTGAGCAGCTCGAGCTGCATGTCCATGAACGCCACGGGGAAGTCGCGCACACAGCCGAGGTCGAGCAAACCAATAGGAGGCACGTCGCCGCTCGACGCATCGTCGAGCACCAGGAAGTTCCCCGGGTGCGGGTCGGCGTGCAACGCGCCGTGCTCGTGCAGCATCTCCAGGTAGGCGGCCAGCAAGCGCTCGCCCTGTTTGGTCTTCTGCTCGTCGGGCGCGTCGGCGAGCCACTCCTCGAGCCGGCGGCCGCGAAACAGCTCCATGGTCAAGACGGTCTTGCGCGTCAGCTCGTGCACCGGGATGGGCACGCGCACGCCTTCGACGTCCTTGAGCAACACCTGGAAGCGCTCGAGGTTCTCGGCCTCATTGAGGTAGTCGCTCTCGCGCTCGATGACCGTGGTGATCTCCTCGAGGTAGCCGTCGACGCGCTCCTTGGGCATCGCGGCGCGCGCCATCACCAAGAGCGAGCCGAGGTTCTTCATGTCGCTACGGATGGTGTCGGCGATGCCCGGGTATTGCACCTTGACGGCCACGGCCATGCCGTCCTTGGTGCGCGCGCGATGCACTTGCCCGATGCTGGCGGCGCCGATGGGCTCTTCGGAGAACTCCGCGTACAGCTCGCCGAGCGGTCGCTCGAAGGCGCGCTCGACGGCGGACGTGACGGTGGCAAAGTCCATGGCGGGCGCGCTGTGCTGCAGCAACGAAAGCTGGTCGACGAACTCGGGCGGCAAGAGCTCGGGATCGGTGGCGAGCATCTGCCCGAGCTTCATGGCCGCGCCCTTGAGCTCGCCGAGCGTGCGGGTCATCTGCTCGGCGCTCTTGGTGCGCGCGCGGCGCTCGGCCTCGGCCGCGGCGGCGTCGTCGGTGAAGGCAGCGGCGACCTTTTGCGCTACATGGCGCGCCGTCACGCTGGCGCCCAGGCCGGTGAGCTTGGCGAAGCGCGACAGCCGGTTGACCTTCGGCGCCTGCGGTGCAGGTCGCGCTGGCGCGCGCGCGTCATCGGGGTGTTCATCGTCGACGGCCACGACCGCACCATAGCCACCTGAGCGCTCGGGAACCAGCCGTTCGTTGGCTACGTCCCGTTGACGACGTGACACGCCACCGCGCGCCCGGCGCCGACCAGCGGCGGCTTCTCGCTCGCGCAGCGCGCGACGGCGTCGGGACAGCGCGGGTGAAAGGGGCAGCCCGCGGGGCGCTCGCTGATGTTCGGCAGCTCACCGGCGATGGCGCGCGCGGTCGTGGGCCTCGATCGTCGCGGCGCGGCCTCGAGGAGCGCGCGCGTGTAGGGGTGTCGAGGATCGTCGAGGAGGTCGGGTCCGCCGAGCTCGACCAGCGCGCCAAGGTAGAGCACGCCGACGCGTTGAGCGAGCGCACGCGCGACATCGGGACGTTGCGTGAGCGTGAGCACGGCCGGTGGCGGCGCATCGTCGCCCCCGTTACGAGCGAGACCGCCGAGCGCCTCCAAGAGCAGCGCGCGCTCCAGCGGATCGAGGCGCGCTGCGGGCTCGTCGATGACGATGGCCGCGGGCGCGGACACGAGGGCGCGCGCCAAGGCAGCCCGCGCGCGCAGGCCCGCGGCGAGGGCGCCGGCGGGCTCGCGCAAGGCATCGACGGGGAAGCGCGCCTTCGCCGCCACGGCGCGCACGGTCGCGGCGAGGTCGCCGCCGGTGAGGTCAAGCGCCTGGGCGGCGTCGAGCAACCCGCGCTCGATGGTCCGGCGCGGATCGAAGCCGTGCTCGGGATCGTCGAAGATCACGTGCAGCATGCGGCGCACGTGGAGGCGCCGTTTGAGCCCTGCGGCGTCGATGTCGACGCCCGCGACCGTGATCGCCCCCGCGTGGATCGGCACGAGGCGTGCGCATGCGCGTGCGAGCGTAGTCTTGCCGCACCCTTCTTCGCCGAGCAGCACCAGCCGCTCGGCGACGGCAACCGCCAGCTGCAGGCCGTCGACGAGCCGGTAGGCTCGGCCGGACTCCTGCGCGACGACGTCCATCAGGAAGCGCGCCAGGTTCGGCAGATCACGCGGCGCGTGTGCCGTGGCCGCCGCAGCCGTCGCCGCGCGGATCACCACGGCGTCGAGGTGCAGCGCGGGGCTGGGCGCGTCACTCACCGCTGTGACTCAATCCGCGATCTTCTCGACACCAACGCCGCGACTCGGCCCCGCCGCGGCGTCGGGAACGCACGCTCCGTCGCGGCAGAGCGCGCGCGTCGCGCCACAGGAGGGATCGTCGCCCATGCCCTGCGCGCACGCGACCGCGCCGCAGATGGGAGCGCGCCGCGCGCCCAGCGCTTGGACGCGGTCTTTGCGCACGCCGACCTGACGCCCGAGCGCGTTGCAGCCGCAACAGTCGAAGGTCGCGAGCACGCAGTCGGCGTCGACCGCGCACCGCTGCTCGTCGGCCGTGGCGGTGACGTCCACCTCCGCGGCCGTGGGCAGGGGAGGCGGCGCCGGCGGCGGCGGCGCTGGCTCGCGGCAGGCGACGGCGAGCAAGCCCAGGACGGCGATGGGTGCGAGGATGCTGCAGCGGCGCGTGCTCATGGGGGTACGCTACACCGCTTGGCCGGCGTCGGCGCGCAACGTGTCGCGCAACCAGGCGCCGGCGACGTGCAGCGCCACGGTGGTGGCGATGAGCGCGCCCGAAGGTACCAGGAACATCCAGGGCGCCAGCGACATGGTGCGGAACCCACCGGCGATCAAGGTGCCCAGCGACACCGACGGAGACTCGACGCCGAAGCTCAGAAACGACAAGAAGCTCTCGGTGGCCAGCGCCGAGGGCAGGGCGAGCACCGCTCCGGCGAGCAACGGCCCGGCTGCGTGCGGCACGACGTGACGAAGGAACACGCGCGTCCGCGAGGTGCCGAGCATGCGCGCCACCTGCACGAAGCCGCGATCGCGCAGCGCCGCCGCGTGAGCGTTGACCACGCGCGCCAACGCGAGCCACTCGATCGCCGCGATGGTGACGATGAGGATCAGGCGGTTGTCGACCAGCGCGTCGAGCGGCGCGGCCACCATGGGTCGCGCGCTGCGCGCGAGCACCACGAAGGTGATCATGAAGAGCGTGTACGGTGCGGCGGCCAACACCTCCACGGTGCGCATCATGGCGGTCTCGCCTCGTCGCGGCAGCAGCGTCGCCGTGGCGCCCCACGCGATGCCCAACGCCATCGCCACCAGCGACGCCGTGACCGCGATGAGCGCGCTGGTGGCGAAGCCGCGCAGCACCAGCACCAGCAAGGTCATCGCGCACCTCGCACGCGCGGATCGAGCGCGCCGTAGAGTGTGTCGGCGACGAGGGAGAACGACAGCAACAGCGCCGCGTACGCCAGCGCGCCGCCGAGCAGCAGGTTGTAGTCCCGCCCGCTGGCTGCACGCAGAACCAGGGGGCCGAGCCCCTCGAGATTGAACACCAGCTCCACGGAGATGGCCCCCATGGTGATGGCCGAGGCCATGGGCCCAAGGCCCGCGAGCACTGCCAGCAGCGCCAAGCGAAGCGCGCGTGCGCGTGCGCGCACGTGCGAGAGCCCGCGGGCGAGGTCTACAGTGCGCCGCCGCACGACGTCGGGGGCGCGCAGCGCGTCGCGGGCCACGCGCGCGACCGCCGCGGCGAACGCGAGGCCGAGCGCGCCCGCGGGGACCAAGAGCTCCACGCCCGTCAGGAAGCGCGCCGGCGAGAACAGCGGCAGCCAGAGGCTGCCGATCAGCACGAGGAAGGGTGCGAGCACGAACGCGGGCATGGCGGCGACCACCGCCAGGGCGCTGCGGCTGGCGCGCTCGGCCAGCGCTGACGACGTCGAGCTCGCCGCGACGCCGCCCAGCGTGCCGAGCACGAGCGCGAGCAGGATGGCGAGCACCGACAACTGCAGCGTCGGCACGAGCGCGCGCACGACCGCGGGCAGCACGGGCTCCGCGTCGGCAAGCGAGATGCCCGTGCAACCGTCGACGTCGAGGCGCACCCAACTGACCAGCGCCGCGATCATCTCGAGCGTGAGTGGCTCGTCGATGTCGCAGCTGGATGTGAGCGAGGCTTCCACGACCGCGGGCAGCGATCGCCGCGGGTCGAAGGGACCGTTCGGCGCGGCGTGCACGAGGAGAAACGCCGGCACGAAGCTGGCGATCAGCACGAGCGGGATGCGCAGCACGCGGCGCACGAGGTAGCTGATCATGGCGGCGCCACCACGACGTCGCGCAGATCGAGCTGCGCGAGCGACAGACCGCGCACTTCGGCCGCGACCAGGCCGCCGCCCGCCACCCAGTCGGCGGCGCGCTCGAGACCAGGGGCGAGGTCGGCGGGCAGGGATAGGAGCACATCGAGCTCGCCGGCGCGGTACAGGTGGAGCGCCGCGATGGGGTCATCAACCACGACGAGCTCCACGCGCTCGAGGCGCGCGCGCTCGTGTTCGAGGGCGCGTTCGCTGCGGGCCAGCGTCGAGCGCGCCGCCGACAACGAGACGGGCGTGAAGGGTCCGCTGGTGACGATGGTCCCGGGCGCGGTCCACGCGTGCCCGTGCGCGGCGATGGTGTGCGGCGGCACCGGCGCCATCACCGGGTGCGCCAGCGCCGCGAGTACCGCCGTGACGTCGGCGGCGCACTCGACCTCGATGCTGTGGGCGTCGACTGCGATGGCGCCGAGGGCGCTCGGATCGAACGCAAGCTCGCGCAGCGGCACCCAGGTTGCGCTCTCCGGGTCCTTGGCGACGTCGGCAGGGACCACGTGGAGCCATTGTTGCTCGCCGCGCAGCGCCTCGAGCGTGCGCAGCGGGACGAACCCCATGAGGCCGCTCTCGAGGTCGACCGCGTGAACCCACGCGTCGGCTTCGCCCAAGACCTCGACGACGCCACTATCGCGTAGCGCCTGTCGCACCGGCGCGTCGTCGTCGGGACCAACGCGTAACGCTGCGCCCCCGTCGCCACGGTCGACGACCCGCAGCAGCGACGCGGGCGGCACGTGGAGGGACACGAGCTGTTGTGCCGCCCAGCCGGCCGCGCCCGAGGAGCTGCGCAGCAACAGGAAGCGCTGGCCATCGAGGTTGCGGGCGCCGATCACCGTGCCCACGTCGGTGGGGTTGAGCGCGCCGAGCGCTTCGCCACGACCGGCTTCGCGCAAGAGCGGCACGCTGCGCCCACAGCATGGTCGTCGCTCGTTGCTGTCGACGATCTCGACCATGGAGCCCGCGCTCAGCGCACGGGGCGCCGACGTGCTCGGGGCACCGCCGACCGTGGCGAAGGGTGCGGCGTACCCCGGAGTATCGCGCGCAAGTCGCAGCAACCTGCCCTCCGCCAGCTCCTTGCCGTGCGCGATCGAGGAGAACGGCCGAAGATCGGCGGCGCCGGTCGAGCGCAGGAGTGCCCGCCGCCAAGACCAGACGACGGCGTCCGCGTCGATGCCCGTACCGTCCGAGAAGCGCGCGCGAGCGTCGAGCGTGACGATGACGTGTCGGCCATCGGCGCTGGGCGCGATGGCGCGGGCGAGACGCGGTCGCCCGTCGGGCTCGGCGAGCGTCGCGAATGCCTGCAGTGCCAGGGCGCGCTCGAGCCCGTCGCGGGTGCGCGGCGGATCGATCTCGGTCACGGGCGCCAGGACGTGGATGCGGAGGACGCCGGGCCGCGCGCCGGCGCGCCCGAAACGGTCGCCGTCGGCCAAGCCGCAGCCCAGGGCGGTCACGGCCGTGGCGAGCGTGAGCAACGCCGCGGCGAACCGGCCCCATGCACGGCGGCTTCCTGTCGCACCAGGCATACGCGCTAGGATGCGCCGGCGGGTGGCGCGCTGTCGACCGCGTTGCTTCCGCGCTGGCCTGCGAGGTCTGCTGGTGCGCATCGAGGTCTGGGCGCTGCAAGACCAGGATCGCCTCATCGAGGAGGCGCGGCTGCGCCTGCCGAACAAGGTCCGCGGCGCATCGGCGGCCGAGACGCGTCGCTTGCTCGAGGTTGTGTACCGCGCATTCGTGGCGCGCCTGTCGAGCGCGGTGGTGCACCCGGACACGGTCCTGAAGCTGCGCGCGCGTCACGGTAGCGCCGCTCTCGTGTCTGCCGCGCACGGAATCGCTGCCACGATGCGCGAGCGCGCGTCGCGCTTCATCCCGCACAACGAGGCCGAGGTGCTGCAACGCGCCCGCTCGGCGATCACGCAAGCGCTCGAGGAGCTGGTGGGGCTCTTCGACAGCGAGGCGATCTTCGAGGCCGACCTCGCCGGCGCGCGGCCAACGGTGGTCGCGGCGCTGCGCGAGCTCGCGGCGCGGCCGCCGACGGTTGAAGAGCCGCAAGCACGCGCGCTGCTGCGCATGCGGGCGCGCACGGCCGCCGCTGCGCGCGCCCTCGAGGCGGGCCGGCCGACGATCCTCGCCGCCAGTGGCCTCGCCCTGCAACCGAGCGCGCCAGACGAGCTCCTCCTCGGTGCGCGTGACGGCGGTGCCGACGGCGTGGTGCGCCTGCTGCGCGCCGCGGCGCACCTCACCGAGCTTGCGGGCGAGCACGCGGCGCAGGTGCATGCCGCCCTCGTGAGCGTGGGTGCCGACGCGCTCGACGCGGTGGTGCGCGCCGGTGCGCTCCCGGTCCGCGGCGGGCTGGTGTTCCTCGACGACGATGCGTGGCGGATGGTGGGCGATGTGGTGGCGCCGATCCCCGGGTTCGCGCGCGCGGTCGATCCCGGGGCGGCCTTCGGCCAGGCACGCTGGGAGCTGTCGGCGCTGCTGCAGCGCCCGCCGCTGCTCGGTCGCGACGACGACGTGGCCGAGCTCGCGGCATGGCTGCGCGGCGACGGCAACGCGGCGCAGCTGCTGCTGCTGCACGGGCCCGCCGGCGTGGGCAAGGCCGCGCTCGTGCGCGCGGCGCTGAGCGAAGCGGGGCTCAGCGACGAGCTCGCCGCGATCGCGTGGGGTGCCGCCGACCAGCATGAGCACCTGCCCTACGCCCCGCTGGTCGCTGGCGTGCGCGCGCTGGCAGGTGCGCCGGTCGGCCACCCGCGCGCCGTCGAGCGCGTCGGGCGGCTGGTCGATCTCCTCGGCGCAGCGCTGCCGCGTACCGACGCCGCCGACCTCCAGCGCCTGCTGCCCACGCTCCAGCGCCTGCTCGGCAACGACGACGACACCGCGGCCGATGCGTCGATCGAGCGCAGCGCCGACGAGCCCTCTCCGCGCGTGCTGCGCTCGGCGGTGCGCCGCGCGTGGCTGCTGCTCCTGCAGGGGTTGCGCGCGCGGGCTCATGACGGGCGTCCGGCGGTCGTGGTCATCTCCGGCGCCGATGCGCTCGACGGTGCGACGCGCGACGCGCTCAGCTTCGCCGCGCGGCGCCTCGGTGAGGGGCTGCGCGTCCTGCTGCTCTCGTCGACGCGTTTTCGGCGCACCGGGGGGCTGGACGCGTGCTTCCGGGTCACCCGCAAGGAGCTGCGCGGGCTTGGTGCCGCCGAGTCCCGCGAAGTGTTGGCGGCGATGTTCGATTGCGCCCCCGACGACGCCGACCTGGCCCCGCTCGTGGAGCGAGCGCGCGGGTCGGCGCTGGGGCTCGCCCAAGTGGCGCGCTTCGCCGTCGAGGTCGGCATGGTGACCCACGCCGGCCAGCGCTGGTCGCTCACCGCCGTCGCGACGCAGCGTCTGCCAGGGCGACTCGAACGCGTGTTGGAGGCGCGCATCGGGCGCCTCCCCACCGACGCGCGGCGACTGCTGACGGCGTGCGCGTGCCTCGGGCCTAGCTTCGCGCCGGCCGCCGCCGAGTTCATCGGCGTGCGCTTCGGCATGTCGCGCGATCAGGTGGCCCGCCACGTGGGGCTGTTGGTGGACGCGGGGTTCCTGGGACGACAGCACGCGCGCGCAGGTGCGCCGCTGGCGCCCCATTGCGACGATGATCAGCCCTGGCTGGTGTTCGAGCATCCCGCGCTGCGCGACGTGGCGAACACGTTGGGTGACGCCAGCGAGGCGGCGCACGTCGCCGCGGTCGCTGCCGATGCCGTCGAGGCAACGGCCATGACCGGGCTCCGGTCGCTGGCGCCGATGCTGGCGCGCTTGCACGCACGCGCTGGTCGGCGCGAGCCCGCCTTGCACCACCTTGGCATCGCCATGCGCCGCAGCGTGCGCTTCGACGACCACCACGGCGCCATCGCCATGGGCCACGACGCGCTGGCCCTGGCCGGCGACGACGCGGCGGCGGCGTTCCCGTTTTACCTGGAGCTGGAGTCGGTGCATCGCGGCGGCGCGCGCGCCCCGCAGCGCGCCGCGCTGGCGCGCCTGTCAGAGGCGGCCGAGCGCACGGGCAGCGCGCGCCATCGCGCGCTCGCCGAGGTGCGCGTCGCTCGCTTCGCGCTCTTCTGTGGCGACGCAGTGGCCGCCGAGGCCGCGTCGCGCCGCGCGCTCGAGTCGCTGCACGGCGTCAGCGACGCGCGCCTGCGCCCCCACGTCCTTCGCATGCTGGCGCTGGCTCGCTTTCGGCGCCGGGACCTCGACGAAGCCGCGGCGTGCGTCGAGGCGGCGCGTCAGGCCACCGCCCCCGCCGATGCGCGGGGGCATGCGGCGCTCGACCACCTCGCGGGCCTCATGCTGCTCGAGCGTGGTGACCCCGCAGGCGCGGTGGAGCTCTTGCTGCGGGCGCGCGCACACCGCCGCGCGGTCGCCGATGTCGAGGGGGAGTGCGCTTGTCTCGACGGCGTGGTCGACGCCTTCGCCCGCACTGGGCGCCTGTCGACGTCGTTGGCGCTGCTCGACGAGGTGGACCGGTTGCGTGAGGCGGTAGGCGACGAGCTGGGCCGCGCGTACTCTCGACGTAGCGGCGCCGACGCGTTGCTGGCGGTCGGCAACCTGGGTGCGGCGCGCGACATGGCGCAAGAGGCGCGGCGGCTGGCCGCGGCGCATCACCTCGATCGCCTCGATCTTGCGGCTGCCGTGGTCGAGGCGCGCGCCGAGCTCGCGCTTGGGCACAGCGCACGCGCCGAGGCCGTGCTCGACGGAGTTCGGCGACGCGCCCGCGACGCGTTCTCTTCGATGGAAGTGGCGGCGTGGAGCGCGCGCGCCCGACTCGCGCGAGCGCGGGAGCTCTCGGGCGCTGCCCGCGACCGGCTGATCCGCACGGCGCGCGCGCGGGCGCGCGAGGCCGCGCGCCTCGGTGAGCAGCACGGCTACCTTTCGGGTCAGGTGCTCGGCATGTCGACCGTGGGAGAGGCGCTGCTCCTCGAGGGCGACGGCGGCCAGGCGTTGGCGTGGACGCAACGCGCAGCCGAATTGCTCGACGACCGCGCGGCCACGTCGCTCCCCGTGGAGGAAGTGCTGTTGGCGTGGGCCGAGGCATTGACGGCGCTCGGAGACGACGAGGAGGCTGACGGCGTGCGGCGCCGCGCGGGGGCCCTGCTGTATGAGCGCGCCTCCCGGCTCCCGCCTGCGGCTCGCGAGTTGTTCTGGTCGCCACCGGCCAGGCGGGCGCTTCGTTCGCGTACGCCAGACTCTGCCTGCTAGCTTCTCACCCATGCGACTCGAGCCCCCACGACCCATCGATCAAGCCGCGCTGCTCTTGTCGGTCGTCATCCCCTGTTTCAATGAGCGCGCCACCTTGGCGGAGGTAGTGCGGCGGGTTCGTGCCGCGCCCTTTCGCAAGGAGATCATCATCGTCGACGACGGCAGCACCGACGGCACGCGCGAGATTCTGCAAGAGCTCGCACATGCCCACCCCGAGGTGCGCCCGGTGCTGCAGCCGCAGAACGCCGGCAAAGGTGCGGCGCTGCACGCCGGCTTCGCACACGCCACCGGCGACGTGGTGCTGATTCAAGACGCCGATCTGGAGTACGACCCTGTCGAGTACCCGGTGCTGCTCAACCCCATCCTCGAGGGCAAAGCGCACGTCGTGTATGGCTCCCGCTTCACGTCACGGCCGCACCGGGTGCTCTACTTTTGGCACTCCGTGGCCAACGGCGTGCTGACGACGCTGAGTAACATGGTGAGCGATCTGAACCTCACGGACATGGAGACCTGTTACAAGGTCTTCCGCCGCGAGGTGCTCGCGCAGCTCGAGCTGAGCGAGAAGCGCTTCGGCTTCGAACCCGAGGTGACCATCAAGCTCTCGCGCCTCGAAGGACTGCGGCTGTTCGAGGTCCCCATCTCCTACGACGGGCGGACCTACGCCGAGGGCAAGAAGATCGGCGCGAAAGACGCGGTGCGCGTGCTGTTCGTTCTTGGGCGCCACGGTGTTGTCGATCGGCTGTTGCCCGGGAGACGACGATGACGACTCTGACGACGGAGATCATGGCATGCGTGTCTTGGTGACTGGTGGCGCCGGCTTTCTCGGGTCGCACCTGTGCGAGCGCCTGGTGCGCGACGGGCATGAGGTGATGTGCCTCGACAACTTCTTCACCGGTCGACGCGCCAACGTGGAAGCGTTGCTCGATCACCATCACTTCGAGATCATCCGCCACGACGTGACCGAGCCCATCCTGCTCGAGGTCGATCGCATCTTCCACCTGGCCTGTCCGGCTGCACCCGTTCACTACCAGTTCGATCCGGTGAAGACCGTCAAGACCAACGTCATGGGCACCCTCAACATGCTCGGGCTGGCGAAGCGCGTGAAGGCTCGCCTGCTGCAAGCCTCGACCAGCGAGGTGTATGGCGATCCGATGGTGCACCCGCAGCGCGAGGACTACTGGGGCCACGTCAATCCGATCGGGGTGCGCTCCTGCTACGACGAGGGCAAGCGCGTCGCCGAGACGCTGTGCTTCGACTATCACCGCCAGCACGACGTCGACATTCGCGTGGTGCGCATCTTCAATACCTACGGGCCGCGCATGTTGCTCGACGACGGACGCGTGGTATCGAACTTCATCGTGCAGGCGCTCACCGGCGGCGACGTCACCGTGTACGGTGACGGCAGCCAGACGCGGTCGTTTTGCTTCGTCGACGACTTGGTCGACGCCTTCGTGCGCATGATGGACTCCGAGGGCCACCCAGGGCCGGTCAACCTGGGAAACCCCACCGAGACCACGGTCGGTGCCTTGGCGGAGATGGTGCTCGAGCTGGTCGGCAGCGGCGGGCGCGTGACCTACCGCCCGCTGCCCGCCGACGACCCGACCCGTCGGTGCCCGGACATCAGCGTGGCCATGGAGCGGCTCGGCTGGCGGCCGACCACGGAGCTGCGCGCTGGCTTGCAGCGCACGCTGCCGTACTTCCGCGCCGCGCTGGCCTCGGGCGAGCGCTGGCGCGTCAGCGTCGGGCGGCCGTGAGGGGTTCGGCCGCGCGATCCGCCGTGCAACGCGCAGCCGCGATCATTTCTACGTATCCTGTAGCGTCGGCCTTTGTGTTGACGCTCGCCTTCTTCGGCGCGCCGCTGGCATTCGGGCAGGTGTACCTCGGCGTCGATCATACTCGCGTGCTGCTGGCCGCGCTGTGCTCGGCGCGCGGTGCCGACGGCGCCGTCTTGGTAGGTGCGCTCGGCGGCGGTGGTCCGCTCCTCGAGGATCCGCAAGGCCTGGTGCTCACGCCGCTGGCGTGGGCGCTCACGCCGCTGCCCGTGGAGCTGGCGGCCAGCGTGTTCAGCGTGCTGCACCTCGCCATCGGCGCCGCCGCGGTGGTGCTGCTCGCGGCCACCTTCGGGTTGCGGCAGCGCACCGCCTGCTGGGCCGGCATCGCGTGGCCGCTCACGGGCACCTGCATCAACGTGATCCTGCACGGCGCCTATGTCGCCGACGTCGCGGGGCTGCCACTGGCGTGGGCTGGCGCGCGGCGCGCGCTAGCTGGGCGCGCCGATGGCGCCGTGCTGGTGGCGGCGGGGCTCGCCACCATGGGGCTCGCTGGTGGGCTCCAAGGTGTCGGGCTGGCGGTGGCGTTGGTCGCGCTCGAGGCCACCGGCGCCGCGCTCCGCGAGCGAAAGCGTCGGCGGCCGCGCGCGGCCTCGCGCTTCGGGGGGCTCGCGCTCGGGCTTGGCGCCGGTGCGCTCGCGACGGGCACCGTAGCGTCGCTGGCCCTGGGCTTGAGCGGGGCCGCTGCCCGCGCTCACGGCGTCGAGGACCCCTACGCGTGGGCGCTCGCGTGGCCCGAGCTGGCGGGCGTGGCATGGCCCAACGCTGTCGTGGCACGCGATTCGGTCGGCGCGACATTGCAGTCGGTGGTGGCCGGTGACGCGCTCTTGCAGCCGCCATGGAACGGCACGCCCTACCTCGGCGTGCCGCTGGTGGGCGCCGCCGTGGTGGGCGCCGCCATCTCGCGGCGACGGCGGTCGGCGCGCCTGGTGGCGCTCGCCGCCACGCTGTGCTCGCTCGGCGCCGCCACGCCGGTGCTCCCGACCCTGCTGCTGCTCGTGCCTCCCATGGCGATGTTTCGGTATCCATCGAAATATTTCCTTCTCGGGTCGCTCGCGCTGCTCATGCTCGGCATCGGCACGCTCGACCTCGCCTCCCGGGTGCGCCGCGTGCGCCGCGCGTTGCTCGTGGTCCTCGTGACGCTCGGCGCGCTGAGCGCAACGGCGCTCGTGGCGCTGCTGCTCCAGCGCGACGCGCTGTCCGCTGCAGCCGCGCGCGTAGCGACGCACGCGCCGGTGTCGTGGGCGCCCCCGCTCTCCACGGTGGTGGCGAGCGCGGGCGCCACCGCGACGGTGCTGGCGGTGCTGGCGGCCCTGCTGTTGGCGGCGCGCGCGCCGCGGTGGCGCCGGTTCCTGTGTGGCCTCGTCGTCATCGATCTGGCGCTGGCGGCGCAGGCCGCGCTGCCCACCGGTGCACCCATGCTCGCCGAGCTGACGTCGTCGCCCGCGGTGCGCCCCGCGGGCGGGCTGCCATCCGATGCGGTGGTCTGCCTCGGGACACAGCTCGGGGCGCGGCGACTCGATCTGCCAGACCGCGATCTCGGGGTCGCCGGCGACGTCATGGTCGATCTCATCGACGGCAAGCCGGGGACCGGGCAGTGCACCGGCGTCGCAGTGCCAAACACGTACCTGTCGTCGGCCCAGGCGGAGACCATCGCGTTGGCCCGACACATCGACGAGCGCATCGAGGCGCCGGGCGATGGGCTGCAGGCGGCCCGCGCGCTTGGTTGCACGCACCTGGTCACGCGCGCCGCGCTCGACCAACACCTTGGGCTCGTGCCGATCGCGCGCGTCGCGGGCGCCCCGGCGGTCGTGCCCCGCTGGTATGCGCTCGCCGAGCCGGTGCCGCCCGCGACGGTGGCGCGAGCGCCGCTGCTCCATGCCCGTAGCGACGACGCGGTGGCTGCGCTGCTGCGGTCCCGCGGTGCGGACGAGGTCGTTCGCCACCTCGACGGGGCTGGCGCCGACGTGGGACGCGGCGGCGTTCCCGCGAGCTTGCCCACGGGCGAGGGCGCGCGCGTGCGCGCCGCGTTCTCATCGAGCACGCGGGGCAGCCTGATGGTGGAGGGGGCTGGCGCGGTGGTAGTGCTGCGGCGCCCGTGGTGGCCGGGCTTCGCGGCCGAGAGCGAGACCGGCCGGGGCCTGCCCGTGCTGCGTGCTGCGGGCGCGCTGCTGGCGGTGGTGGTGGATGACGAGGAGGTGGGTCACACCATCACGCTGCGCTATCGCGTGGTGGGCGCACCCTTGGCGTTGCTCTGCGGCGGGCTCGCGCTCCTCCTCTTCGTGGCGCTCACGGCGCGCTGGCTCTGGGCATGGCGCACAGGGGGCTGGTCGTCGCGCCACCGATGACGACGGGGAGCGCGCCAGCGCCCGTGGCGGGGCAGTGGCGGCGCAGGTCGTCATCGCGCCACAACGAGAGCGCGACACCGAAGGACGGCTGATCCGGCGCGGCGCACACCAGGAGCTCGAGATCGTCGTCGGGCAGGAAGGGGCGCGGCAGCGCTTGCGCGTGGCGGAGCACGGCGGGGTGCGGGTCGTCGTCGGCGAGATCGACCAGGAGCTGGCCGTTGAGCGCCGCGCGGATCCACGGGCCACCGCCGAGGCCGAGCACGGTGGCGCCAGCGAGCCGCGCCCGCTCGGCGGCGGTCGGCGCGAGGAGGACGCAGCGCGGCGCGCCCGCCGGGGCGCCGACGCGCCCGTCGAGGCGCAGGAACACGCTCGGTGTCGCGTGTGCTTCGTCGCCGCCAAGGGACTCGAACATGCGCACCCGCGGTGCGTCGCTGGGCGTGAACGACGTCGTCGACGCCGCGCCTTCGAAGTCGATCACGAAGCGGCTCCGCGCCTCCAGATCGAGCGCGAACAGCGCGGCGTTGACGTGCGCGTCGAGTGGCGGGTAGAGGCGCACCAGCTGCGGGTCGCGATCGAGCCAAGCGACGAGCTCGTGATCACGGGCGAGAACGAGCTGTGCCCGCAACACCGACGCGGTGACGCCCGCGATGTCGGGCACGCGGCGGTCGGCGAGCGCGTGGCGCAGCGGGCCGAGGTCGGGGTTGTGAAAGCCGAGCAGCGAGGGATCGAGCAGATCGACGAAGCGCAGATCGGGGCGCTCGTAAAGGACGAAGGCGCCGTCCTGCCAGTGCAGGTTGACGAGCTTGCGCGTGCTCGGCGTGCGCGGCGCCGCACGGATGGCGGCGAGCACGTCGGCGGTGGCGGCGCGCGCATCGGGGAGCTCACCGATGTGTCGGAGCTCGTGCGCGCCCCAGAGCGCCAGCAGCGCCAGCGACACGGCGCGGGCCGCCGTGAGCGTCGACGCGCGCAGCGACGACAGCACGGCGCGGTGGGCGACGCAGGCCGTGAGGGCGGCGACGGGCATGGCGTACTCGAGCGCGCGCGGTACCCAGAGCGACAAGCCGAGCAAACCGATGCCGACGACGGGGAACAGGGCGTCGTCGTCAGCCTCCCGTGCGATGTCCGTTGAGGTCGGGGCGCCGGAGCCGTGGGCAGCCACGCGACGCATCACGATCAGGGCGGCCGCGACCAGCAGAATGAGCGCATGGGCGCCGGCGCGCCGCACGAAGCCCTGTGTCGTCAGCGGGTGCAGCTCGCTCGGGAACAACGCGGCTGGTACGTCGGTGGCGCCGACGGCGATGGCGACGTGCTGCCAGGCGAGGACCAGGCTGCCGGGGAAGGCCGGATTGAGGAGCACGCCGAGCGCCAGCCCCGCGAGGCCCGCGCCGAGGACGCGCCGACTCGAGCGTCCCGCCAGGTGCTCGAGGACACCATGGACTACCAGCGCTCCCAGGGGCAGGTAGTGCGTGTGGTAGGCGAGCGCGAACGCCGCGGCGCTCACGCCGGTCACGAGCGGTCGCCGCCAGCGCAGGCCGCCGAGCAGGAGCAGGAAGACGAGCACCGCCAAGCCGTGGGGACGCAGCAGCAGCAAGCGGAAGCCGAGGTTCGGCGAGAGGCCGATGAGGCACACGGCGGCGGCGGCGGCAAACAGGCCATCGGTCTCGCGCCCACCGAGGACCATGACCGTGAGCAGCACGGCGAAGCACAGGAGTACCGGCACCGCGGTGACCCAGGGCTCCCCGCCCAGCCGGTACGCGACCGCGGTGACGACGTGAAACAGCGTCTCTTTGTCGGGGAAGGCCTCGCCCCAGCCGAGGTCCTCGACCTGCGGCACCACGTCGAGGACGCCGCCGTGCTCGACCATCATGCGACTGATGGCGAGGTGGTAATAGCGGTCGGGCTCGCTCTCGGTGGCGGGCGCGACGTTCGCCACGCACAGCGCCGTGGTGAGCGCCGCCGCCGCCGCCATGGCGAGGGCCCGCGCACCCGCCAGCACCCGCGCGCGTCGACGTGCATGCTGCTCAGGTTCGGTCACGCGACGCTCGATGTGATCGCGCCGCTCCCCGCAACCGTGCCGGGCGCCACGACCGCCACCGAGTCTCGCTCGCGCTCGCGCTCGCTGTCCACCGCCGTGCACCGCCGCGCTCGTGGCGCTCGACGTGCGCAAGCGGCATGCCTCGCGAGCGTCACGGTGGTGAGCCGTCACCCGCAGGGCGCGCTGCGCTCGTCACCAGCCAGACGGCGGTGTCGGACAGGACCACCAGGTCCGCCCCGGCCAGCGCCACGTCTTGGGGCGCGAGCAGCGTGGCGTCGGAGATAGGCACCGGCACGCCGGTGGGCAACCCGCCCGCCGACACGCCGTTGCCGACGAGGAGGCGCGAGCTCTCGTCGGCGAGCTCGATCTCGCGCAACACGTTGCCGCCCTCTTCCGCGAGGTAGAGGCGCGCACCGTCGTCGCTGGCGGCCAGGCCGCTTGGCTGCGACAGCGCGGCGAAGGCGGCGGGCCCGCCGACGGCGCCCGCCAGTCCGTCGCTGCCGAGCATCGTGGTGGTGGCGCCATCGCGGACATCGACGCGACGGAGGGTGTGGGCCTCGTAGTCGGCGACGAACAGCGTGCCGCCCACGAGCGCGAGGCCAACAGGCACGCGGAAGCGCGCGTCGGCCCCGCTGCCGTCGACGTGGTCCGCGTCGCCATAGCTTCCGGCCAGGGTCGACACCGCGCCGCTCGCGCGCTCCACGCGGCGCACCACACTGCCGCCGGAGTCGGCCACGTAGAGCGCGTCGTCATCGAGGGCGACCTCCCACGGCTCGGCGAACGACGCCTCGGCGGCGTCACCGTCGCGCCCGCCCCGTTCGCCGCTGCCGGACAGCGTCACCACCGTGCCCTGCTCGAGGTCGATGGCGCGGATCTTCTGATTACCCGCCTCGGCGAGGTAGAGCACGCGCGCCGCTGCGTCGAGCGCGAGCCCGGTGGGCGAAGACAGGCGCGCCTCGTCGAGCGCGCCGTCACGGTCGCCCTCGCGATCTGGGGCTCCCACCAGCGTGCGCACGGTGCGATCCACCACGTCGACCACGCGGATGGCGTGGTTGTCGATGTCGCTGACATAGGCGGTGCGCCCGTCGGCGTCGACCGCGACCGAGGTGGGTCGTGCGAAGCGTGCGTCGCGGCCCGGCCCATCGATGAAGCCGTAGGGCGCGCGCGGCCCAGCCACGTGCGTGACGCGCTCGTTGGCCGGCGCGTCGACGTCGATGCGGAGGAGCGCGTTGCCCAGGTCCATCCACAGCACCGCGCGTTGCCCCGGGATCGCCTCGGGGCTCGCAAAGGTGCCGCCGAGCCCCTGCACCACCGTGCTGATGGCGCCGGCGTCGAGGTCGAGCGCGCGCGCTCTGCCGTCGAAGCCGCCGAACAGCAAGGTGCGCTCCACCAGCGCCACGCCCTGCGGCATGTCGAGGCGCGCGCTCGCAACCGGTCCGTCGACGGACCCGCTGGTGCCCGCGACCCCCGCCACGGTGGACACCGTAGCGCTCGCCAGATCGACGGCGCGCAGGGTGCTGTTGAAGGTGTCGGCCACGTAGAGCACACCGAGCTGCTCGTCGAGCGCCAGGCCACCGGGTCCTTCGAAGCGCGCCGCCGCGCCGACCCCGTCGTCGCTGCCGGCACCGTCTCCGCCTGCCAGGGTGGCGACGGTGCCCGACTGGAGATCGACGGCGCGGATGGCGTCGTTGAGGCGGTCGCTGACGTACAGGGCGCCGCGCGCGGCGTCGAGCTCGAGGTCGTGCAGCAAGAACTCGAAGCGCGCGGTGGCCGCGTCGCCGTCGACGTAGCCCGCCCGTTGGCAGTCACCCGCCAGCACGCTGGCGGCGGCGCTGTCGGGCGGGACCACGCGGATGCAGGTGGCGTCGCCCACGTAGATGGTGCCGTCGCG
The DNA here is from genome assembly GCA_020850995.1 of Deltaproteobacteria bacterium. GTDB lineage: Bacteria > Myxococcota > UBA727 > UBA727 > VGSZ01 > JACOUT01. Next base: position 10,217 of record JADZDP010000120.1, on the reverse strand, counting down.
GCCGGTGATGCCGCGCGGTTCGATGAGATCGGGCGCGCGCAGGATGGTGGTGACGGTGTCGCTGGCCAGGTCGACGACGCGCATGCTTGCGCTGAAGGTGTCGCTGACGAGCGCGCGCGCGCCGTCGACGCCGATGGCGGCGGGGCCGTTGAAACGCGCGGCGTCGCCGACGCCGTCGGCCACGCCGCCGCTGGTCTCGCCGGCGATGACCTCGACGGTGTCGAGCGGATAGACCAACGGCGCCGGTGGCGGCTCGTCGACGCAGCCATCGCAGCCGAGGCAGGTGACCAGGGCAAGCGCTGGAGCGGCGGGGCGAGCGTTCATCGCCGCGTTGATGCCACCGCCGGCGGGCGGCTGAAAGGGGGCGGGCACAGCGGTGTCGACGTTGCGGCCGCCGCTCTGCGTGGTCTCGTGGCCAGTGGGCGCTCGTGGCGCCGCCCACGCGCGCGGGCGTAGCGCATGGCCGGGTGGCGGTCGGCGCCGCCGCACGGCTCCGTTGAGGCCGCGCACCGCGCCCGAGGATCGGCTCGCGGCCCTCGACCCGCGCGGCCCCGGCTGATCACCCGAGGAGCACGCGCCCCAGGCCCACGATCCACCAGGCGAGGATGGCGAGCTGCACCGCAAAGAAGGTGAAGCGCACCACGACCACGGGGTTCGACGTCGACACCACGTGCGCGCACGACTGCGCCACCCGTGCCCCCAGGTAGGGCAGGGCGAGCGCCTCGCTCACGTCGCTGTGGCCGGTGACGAGCGCCAGGCCGAGCACGGCGACCGCGATGGGCAGGTTCTCCACGCAGTTGGCATGCGCGCGTACCAAGCGGCCACCGAGCGGCGACACGTCGGTCCCCGCGGGGGAGAAGCTGTTTGGCGCTCGCTTGCCGGTGAGCGTCAGCGTGGCGCGGTGGGTCACGATGGCGACGAGCAATGCCAAGGTCCAGGCGGCGAAGCCGAGCAGGGCGAGCGCGCTGTGGGTCATGCGCGATGCTCCCCTGCCGCGCGCTCCACGGGAAGGCCGCACAAGCGCCGCACCTGGGCGAGCACCGCCGCGCGCCGCGCCGCCAGCCCACGAGCCCCTTGCAGCGACGCCCCCAGGAAGGGCTCGACGAAGTCGGCGGCGGCGAACGCGAACAGGTGCAGGCCCGCGATGGAGACGGCGAGCTGGCGTGCATCGCTCGGCGCGAAGTCGCCGGCGTCCATGCCCGCCTCCAGGAATGCCGCCGCCAGCGCGAGGATCTCCGACACGCGCGCGGCCCCCGCGCCCGTCAGGTAGGGCCCGTGGCCCACCAGCTCCCGCAAGAACAGCCGCGCCACCGCTGGGCGCGCGGACAGGTAGTCGCACACCAGCGCGCCGAGGCGATCGAGGCGCTCAGCGTAGCCACCGTCGTCGAGCCGCGCCGCGGCCACCAGCTGCACCATGGCGCCCGCGTCCTCCTCCAGCACCGCGTCGTAGAGCTCGGCCTTGGTGGGGAAGTGGTAGTAGAGCGCGGCCTTGGTGACGCCCACGCGCTCCGCGACCTCGCGCAGGCTGACCGCCTCGTAGCCGCGCTGCGCGATCAGGTCCCGCGCGGCGGCCACGATGGTGCTCAGCGGGATCGGATCGCTCGGTCGTCCGGGTCGTCGTCGGCGACCGGGTGCGCGCTTGGTCGCGGTCGTTCGTGCCATGGGGGCACCCTACAGCGGAGCGCGGCGTCGGTGATGGCCGCGCGCCGGAGCGGCGGGCGCCAGCACGCCCGTCCTCAGACAAGCGCTCTCCCAGCAGATCTCGGTACCATATTAGCCAAAGGGCTGATAAGGGCCAGGCATGCGCAGCGCACCACTGGTCACCTCGCTCCTCCTCGCGCTTGCCTGCACGCCGTCGCCGGTGAGCGGCGATCCGGACGCGGGCAGCGGCGGGAGCGAGGGCGAGGGCGAGGGCGAGGGCGCAGCAGAGGGCGAAGGGGAGCCAGCCCACGAGGGCGAAGGCGAGGGCGAGGGCGAGCCCGGCGAGGGCGAAGGCGAGGGCGATCCCGCCTGCAGCGCCAGCCCTCCCGAGGACCCAGGCACCGTGACGGTGGAGCAGCAAGACCATGAGCTCGAGGTCGAAGGCCGCACCTTGGCGCTCACGCTCTTGCTGCCGGAGCAAGCGGGGGCTGCCGCCGTGGTGGTGCTCCACCCGGGCTTCCAGCTCGGCAGCGCCGACTATCGGAGCTACGGCGAGCACCTGGCCTCGCACGGCGTCGCGGCGGTGCTCCTCGATCCCCCGTACGCGCTCTTCGGCGGCCCCACCCACGTCGAGCTCGCGAGCATGGTCAGCGCAATCCTCGACTGGCTCGAGGACGAGAGCAGCGGCGGCGCGCTCGCCGGCCGCGTCGACGCCGCGCGCGTGGTGCTCGCCGGCCACTCGCTGGGCGGCAAGATCGCGCTGCTCACCGCCACGCGCGACGCGCGGCCCCGCGGCGTGTTCGCGATCGACCCCGTGGACGCCGCTGGTGGCCCGGGCGCGAGCCCGAGCGCAGACAACCCGTCGGTGACCCCGGAGCTGATGCCGCTCGTGAACGTCCCGGTGGCGCTGGTGGGCGAGACGGTCAACGCCACCTGCACCGGCCTCTTCTGCCAGCCCTGCGCCCCCGAGGCCGAGAGCTTCGCGCGCTACTACGAGGCCGCCGCCGGCCCCGCGTGGCAGGCCGAGGTGCTCGGCGCCAACCACATGTCCTTCCTCGACGACCCCGCCTGCGGCTTCACCTGCAACGCATGCGGCGCCGGCACCGATGACCCCGTACAGACGCGGCGCCTGACCCGCCGCTGGCTCACGGCCTTCGTCGCGCACCTGGACGGCGACGCGTGTGCGCGCGCCTGGCTCGCCGGCGCGCCCATGGACGCCGAGGTGGCGCGCGGCGCCGTGCTCACCGAGCAAAAGCAGGGCTTCTGATCCGTCTGGTGGACCGGAGCGCAACCGCGACGCGGGGTCGTGTTCCCCCGTGACGACGTGCCCTCGGCGCGCTAACGGCAGCGCGTGCCGCGCAACCGCCGCATCGCGCTCGTCGATCACCCGCACGTGGTCATCGCCCGCGGCAACAACGGCGATCCGGTGTTCTTCGACGAGCGCGACTACCAGGCCTACCTGGAGCTGGTGCGCGAGCTGGTGCGCGAGCAGCTGTGCGTGCTGTACGCGTGGTGCCTGACCAAGAACGCCGTGCGCTTGGTGGTGGCGCCGCGGCGCATCGGGCTCGCGCAGGCCGTCCAGCGCCTCCACGGCAGCCACGCGCGCCGCATCAACCAGCGACGAGGGCGCACCGGCCACCTGTTCGAAGGGCGCTTCCGATCGCTCATCATCCCCGAGGTCAAGCTGGTCGAGGCCGTGCGGTGGGTGCACCTGTGGCCGGTGCGCGACGGCCGCGTGCGCCGCGCCGAGAGCTGGCCGTGGTCGAGCCACCGCGCCTACACCGCGCGCGGCGACGAGTGGGGCGATCTGGTGGATGCGTGGCGCGTGCTCGAGCGCTACGGCGCCACGCTGCCCACGGCGCAGCGCGCCTTCGCCCGCTTCGTGGAGGCCGGCGCCCTCGACAATGACGAGCTGCCCATCGAGCAGGTGATCGCCGGCGTGGGCGGCGACCGCAAGTTCGCCGAGAGCGTGCTGGCCGAGGCCGGCGTGGTGTGGCGCGGCCGCCGCCGCCCGGCGCTGCCCACGCTGGCGCGCCGCGTGTCGCTGCTGATGAACGTCCACGTCGACGACGTGACCAGCGCGGCGCGCCAGCAAGACCTGGTGATGGCGCGCCGCCTGTTCGCCACCTCGGCAGTGCGCCAGGCCGGCCGCAGCGTCACCGAGGTGGCCGACTTCCTCGGCCGCGACAAGGGGCAGGTGAGTCGCTTGGTGCAACAGGGCATGAGCCAGATGCGCACCGACGAGGGCTTCCGCACCTTGCTCGATGCCATGCGACAGCGCGGCGCCCACGCCGCGCCCACGGCGGAGTAAGGGACCGCGAATGGACAAGTCGATCAGTGATCGCGAGCGAGGCGCGTCGATGGCAAGGAGCCCCGCAGGGCCGTGGCCGTCGCCACGGACCGAGGACGCGACGCCGCCAGCGACGATGGATCGCTCGCGAGGACGATGGAAGCGTCCGTTCGCGGGCCCTAAGCTCATGGCGTCGACCCGCCGGCGCCCGAGGCGCGATCGAGCGTGGGCGTGGGCTCGGGCGGTGGCGGGGGAGGCGCGGCAGCGTCGGGCGCGGCCGTGGGCGCCAGCTGGTCGCGGGGCCGCGGCTCCGGCCGCACGCGCGTGCCCGTCAAGCGTACGGTGTAGGTGGGCAGCATGGTGACGGTGCCGATGTCGATGCAGGGGACGGGCAGCGTGCAGGCGAAGAGCGCGGCGTCGAACAGCGAGATCTGCTCCTGCAGCGCGAGCGTGCGCAGCGCGCCGCCCGTGCCGAGCGCGCCGGCCACTTCGTCCGTCACGCCGTCACCGAGGGCGAACAGGCGCAGCGCCCACACCGCTCGATCTTCCGCCGCCACCGCGCTCGCGCCCGCGCCCTCGACCGTGGTGGCGCCCGCGCCCTTCATCCACGCCTCGAGGCCGCCGCGGGTGGCCTCGGGCGGCAGCGGCCGGGTCTCCTGCGGCGCGTCGGCGCCGTCGGAGCGCAGATCGAGCGTGCCCGGCAGGTCGGCTTGGTAGTGCTGACAGGCGCCGAACGCGCAGGCCGCCACCAGCGCCAAGCAGGCCCGGCACCGCCGCGCGCTCACCCCGGTGACGACGACGTGCGTCAACGCTCCCTCGTGGTGCGCGCGCGATAGCAGATGGCGCGACGCGCTGCTAGAAGCGTCGGTCGTGCGCGGGTGGTCGATCCTCATGATCGCGATCGCGCTCGCGTCGTCGGCGCGGGCGCAAGAGGCGCCGCCGCCGGCGAACGCCGCCCTTGCCATCACGCCGCCCGAGGTGGTCGAGGCGCCCGAGCCCTACTACCCGCACGACGCCTTCTTGGAGGACGTGGCCGGCGACGTGGTGATGGACATCGACATCGACGACGAGGGCCTGGTGCAGCGCGTGCTCGTCAAGACCAGCCCCGACCCGCGCCTTGCGTGGGCCGCGCTGGGCGCCGCCACCAACATGAGCTTCCTGCCGGCGCGCCAAGGCGAGCAATCGATCTTCGTGCGCATCGAGTACAAGCTCAGCTTCACCATCGACGAGGTGGTGCGCGAGCGCATGCTGGCCGAGGAGGAGGCGCGCAAGCTGGCCGAGCATCAGGAGACCGCGCCCATCAACCTGCGCGGTCGTGTGTTGGTGGCCGGCGAGCGCCTGGCCATCCCGGGCGCCTTCGTCTCCGTGGAGGGCAGCGAGCTCGAGGCCGTGTCTGGAGACGACGGCTCCTTCGAGCTGCGCGGCGTGCCCGAGGGCAAGCGCACCATCCACGTGGAGGCCAGCGGCTACCTGCCGGGCGACGTCAGCGACGAGCTCAAGGCCAACGAGGCGATCGACGTCAACATCTACCTCGTGCATCGCCCGGGCGCGCAAGACGAGACCGTGGTGTACGCGCGGCGCACCGAGCGCGAGGTGACCAAGCGCGTGCTCACGCAGAAGGAGCTGCAGCGCGTGCCTGGCACCTTCGGCGACGCGGTGCGCGTGGTGCAGCGCTTGCCGGGCGTGGCGCGCGCGCCCTTCGGCTTGGGCGCGCTCTTGATTCGCGGCGGCGCGCCCGACGACTCCACCATCCTCATCGACGGGCACCTGTCGCGCATGCTCTTCCACCTGGGCGCGGGGCCGAGCGTCATCAACGCCGACCTGGTAGAGCGGCTCGAGCTCTACCCCGGCGGTCAGGGGGCGCGCTTCGGCCGCGCCATCGCCGGCGCCGTCGACGTGGTGACGCGCGATCCGCGCACCGACACCTTCTCGGGCCAGGCCAGCGTCGACCTCTTGCAGACCTCCTTCCGCCTGGAGGGGCCGCTCACCGACGACGGCAAGGTGGGCTTCTTCTTGGCGGGTCGCAAGAGCTACGTCGCCGAGGTGCTCAACATCGGCGACCTGATCGTGGAGTACGCCGACACCGACCTGAACACCTTCCTGCTGGCGCCGCGCTACGCCGACTACCAGGCCAAGCTGGTGTGGAAGCTGCCCTGGCAGCAAACCTTGGCGCTCAACTTCTACGGCTCCGACGACGACCTCGACCTCGCCTTCGACGCCGGTGGCGTCGGGCCGATGATGCCCACCAAGGTGGGCGTGAGCATGGGCTTCACGCGCCTGAACCCGGTGTGGCGCATGCAGTCGGCCGACAAGAACCCCGACGGCACCCCCAAGCTCAAGGCCTTCGTGTCGCCCATGGTCGAGAGCAACTACAGCGAGAACCGCTTCGACGCCTCGCAGTTCCGCCTCGACGTCAGGCGCGCCTCGCTGCGAGCAGAGATCGAGCTGCGACCCCTGCCGGGCTTCGGCCTGGTGCTCGGCACCGACGACACCATCGCCAACTTCCACTCGGTCACCGACGTGCCCATGGTGCTGCCCGACGAGCGCCTGTTCCCGCGCCCAGCCACATCAGACGCGCCCCGCTACCTGCTGGAAGAGGACGTGCTCGCCGGGAGCCACAGCTTCTACGCCGAGACCGACCTGCGGCTCGGCACCCTCACGCTCGTGCTGGGCGGGCGCGCCGACCTGTGGAACTACTACGACCAGGTGCGCACCGCCTTCGACCCGCGCTTCACCTTCCGCTGGGACCTGGCCACGCATGCGACGCTCAAGGGCAGCGCCGGCGTCTACCACCAGACCGCGTCACCCTTCGAGCTGGCCACCAAGTTCGGCAACCCCGACCTGCCGCTCGAGCACGGTGTGCAAGGGTCCCTCGGGGTCGAGGTGGACCTGACCCGCTCCCTCGAGGTCGACGTGCAGGCCTTCGGGCGCAACGCCGATGACATCGCCGAGTTCGTGGTCTCGCCCATCGCCTTCTTCGCCTCGGGCGCGCCGCGCATCCAGCCCGTGGCCCACGAGCGCGTCTATGGCGCCGAGCTCTTGCTGCGCCAGCGCTTGGATCAGGCGCAATGGTCGCAGCTCTTCGGGCAGCAGCCCTGGGGCAAGATGTTTGGTTGGATCGCCTACACGCTGATGCGCGCCGAGCGCCGCGGTGACGCGCCCGTGGGCATCGAGGGCGCCGAGGCCTACGGCTGGGAGATGAGCGACTTCGATCAGACGCACATCTTCTCGCTGGCGGCCTCCACCGAGATCCCTTGGGGCATCGAGGTGGGCGCGGCCCTTCGCTACGTCACCGGCTTCCCCGACACCTTCGCGCACGGCGGCATCTACGACGCCGACACCTCGCGCTACCGCAGCTACGACGCGCCCTACAACTCGAGCCGCATCCCGGCCCACTTCCAGCTCGACCTGCGCGTCGACAAGCGCTGGGTGTTCGACACCTGGAGCCTGGCCGCGTTCTGCGACCTGCAGAACGCGACCAACCAGCAGAACTTCGAGTTCTACACCTACAACTACGACTACACGCAGGTGCAGGGCTTCCCGGGCTTGCCCATCATCCCCGTGGTCGGCGTCGACGCGAAGTTCTGACGCGCGCTTCCGCACCGAACACTGCGCGCCGACGCCGGTGCGGCCATCAGAAGGTGCAGGCGCCGTTGCTCTCGCAGGTGCCGCCCGCCAGGCACACGGAGGCGGCGTCGCCGTCGGTGTCGGTGACGTCGACGGCGTCGGTGTCTTGCAGCTCGCAGTCCGCCTGGTCGCCCACCACGGCGCACTTGTGGAAGCCCGTGGTGGTCTCTACACAGCGCTCGTCGCCCTCGCAGTCGGTGTTGGCCTCGCACTCGTGGTCATCGGTGCCGGTGGCCGAGTCCGGGTTCAAGAGCTGACAGTCGAGGTCCTCGGTGCACTCACCCGCATCGGGCACGCACACGCTGGTGTCGGCATCGCAGTAGGGGGTCTCGTCACCCACGGAGTTGGTCTTGCCGGCACAGTCCGCATCGGAGGTGCAGGTGGTGACGCCGCCGCAATCGGCGCCGCCCAAGACGACGGCGAGCACGGGGAGGGTGAGGGCGAGCACGAGCAGCTTCTTCATAGCGTTCTCCTGAGCGCACCCGGGTGTGACGGGGTGTGACGGGGCGCGGGGTGGCATGGCCGGGCGCACTCTTGCGCGAAGCCAACGACGGCCGCAAGCGTGTGCGCATTCACGACGAGGCCACCGCGACAGCGCTGTCGTGCCCGCGCGCTGATTGGGCGATCGCGCACGGACGCGCGCACCGCACGAGGCGCTCGCGTCCGCGCTATACGAGCGGCATGGCGCGCGAGCCCATCCCCACCCACGCGTTCTCCCTGGTGCTGGTCAAGCAAGGCCGGCGCTTCCTGTTGGTCCACGAGAAGAAGCACGGCGGCTGGTACCTGCCCGCGGGGCGCGTGGAGCCCGGCGAGACCTTCCAGCATGCCGCGCTGCGCGAGACCAAGGAGGAGGCGGGCATCGACGTGGTGCTCGAGGGCGTGCTCAAGATCGAGCAGCGCCCCGGGCCCGCCTTCCTGCGCCTGCGCGTGTTCTTCTTGGCGCGTCCGGCCGACGACGCGCCGCCGAAGAACGTGGCCGACGAGCACACGCTCGAGGCCGGCTGGTTCTCGCTCGACGAGGCCAAGGGGCTGCAGCTCCGCGGCGACGAGGTGGAGCAGCTCTTGTCGTCGGTGCTCGACGGCACGACGGCGGTGGCGCCCCTGTCGATCCTCGGGCTCGAGTAAGGGGACCCGGCGCCGCTTGCGTCCCGGGAGCCGGCGACGCTATGCGATGGCATGCTGTCGCTGCGCTCAGCACCCCCCAAGGTGACGCTCACCAAGTGGTTCGCAGCGCCGCTCGACAACGCGGTGGCCACGGCGCGCACCTGCTACTCGTCGCGCATCGTCACCGACGACGACGTGCGCCAGAACCTGGCGCTGCGCGACCGCATCGCGCGCTCCACCTTCAAGGCCGGGCACCACACCACGCTGCAACACGCGCACTTCCAGTTCGCCATCGAGCAGGTGTCGCGCCAGGCGCTGTGGTCGTTCTTTCACGCGCACCCCTTCTACAACTCGGAGCAGGTGAGCCAGCGCTACGTGGAGGTGAAGGCGGGGCGCGTGCTCAAGCCCGACCTGTCCTCGTGGGGGCCGGCGCTCGACGCGCGCTGGGACGCCGTCGTCGAGCGCCAGATGCGCGTGTACCACGAGCTCATCGAGCTCCTGCAGCCCACGGTGGAGCGCCTCTATTTCGGCCTGTTCCCCTCGCGGCGGCGAGAGCGCGCCAAGGGCGAAGGCGAGGTCGACAAGCGCTGGCAAGGCTCGATGCAGAAGCGCGCGCAAGAGGTGGCGCGCTACGTCTTGCCCGTGGCCACGCACGCGCACCTCTACCACACCATCTCGGCGCTCACGCTCTTGCGCTACCGCCGCTTGGTGACCGCCCACGACTGCCCCACCGAGCAGCGCCTGGTGGTCGACCAGATGGTGCACGCGGTGCTGGCGCAAGACCCCGACTTCGCGCTCATGCTCGAGGAGCCCCTCGACGAGCACGACACGCCCGACGCGCGTGCGCTCGGTGCCGTGGGGCGCGCCGGCGTCGACGTCGAGATGACGCGCGAGGTGATCCGCGAGTTCGACGCCGCGCTCGAGCAGCGCACCTCCAAGCTCGTGAGCATCACCGAGCACCCCGAGCGCGTGCTGGCGCGCGCCCTGCGCGAGGCCCTGGGCGTGCCGCGCGCGCGCCTGTCCGACGAGGCCGCGCTCGCGCTGCTGCTCGACCCGGCACACAACGGCGCGCTCGGCGAGAGCTTGAACCTGCTCACGCTCGGCAAGGCGTCGCGCGCGCTCGAGCTCGTGCACGTCACCTTCCAGCGCAAGATCTCGCACGCCGCCGACAGTCAGGCGCAGCGTCACCGCATGACGCCCGGCGCCCGGCCCATCCTGTGGACGCAGGTGGTGCCCGGCGAGGCCGACTTCGTCTTGCCGGTGATCTTCGAAGAGCCCGACGCCGAGCGCGCGCGCGCCGTCTACGAGCACGAGATGCGCGACATCGCCACCGACGTCGCCACCTTCCACGAGGCGGGCGTGCCGCCCGAGGCGTGGCAGTACCTGCTGCCGAACGCCGTGCCCGTGCGCTACACCGAGACCGGCTCGCTGCTCGATCAGCACCACAAGTGGACCACGCGCCTGTGCTTCAACGCGCAAGAGGAGATCTGGCGCGCCACCACCGACGAGCTCGAGCAGGTGGCACAGCGCGCCCCCGCGCTCGTCGAGCACCTGC
>JADZDP010000119.1 GCA_020850995.1 Deltaproteobacteria bacterium | reverse complement strand
TTCGTTGATCGGAGGATCGCGAAGGGGCTTGCCACGAGGGCAAGGAGCAGCGGAGGCGCGTGCCCGTCGGCACGTGCCGAGCACGCGACGCAGCCATCGGGGCAAGGACCGAGCGAGGAACGAATCAACGGATGCTGGAACCGCTGTAAGATGCCCCGGGCATGTGGCAGGTGGGCGAGCGCCTCGGACGCTTCCGTCTCGATCGTGAGATCGGGCAGGGCAGCCACGGCGTGGTCTACGTGGCCACCGACACCGCGCTCGACACCCAGGTCGCGGTCAAGATCCTGCACCCCTGGCTCACCCAAGACACCGCCGTCCGCGACCGCTTCAAGCGCGAGCTCTTGCTGGCGCGGCGCATCGCGCACCCTGGCGTGTGCCGGCTGTTCGACTTGCACGAAGAGGGCGAGGCCTTCTTCATCACCATGGAGTTCGTCGAGGGCCAGACGCTGCTCTCGATCTTGAAGAACGAGGGCCGCCTACCGCCCTTGCGCGCCGTGCGCATCCTGCGCGGCGTGTGCCAGGCGCTGGCGGCCGCGCACCAGGCGGGCGTCATCCACCGCGATCTCAAGCCGGCCAACATCATCGTGCGCCAGGGCGAAGCGCCCATGATCCTCGACTTCGGCACCGCCACCGCCGGCGACGTCTCGCGCGTCACCCGCCCGGGCACGGCGGTGGGCTCTATGCGCTTCATCGCGCCCGAGGTGTTCACCGGCGTCTCGCCCTCCATCGCCACCGACGTCTATTCGCTCGGCGTGGTCTCGTACGTCGTGTTGGCCGGCAAGCTGCCGTACAACGCCGCGGCCGGCGCCATCGAGATGCTCGAGATGATCCGTACACAGCCGCCCGCGCGGCTCGACGTGGTGCAGCCCGACATCCCCAAGGCCCTGGCCGACGTGGTCGGCAAGGCGATGGAGAAGGACCCCGAGGGGCGCTTCAAGAGCGCCCGCGAGCTCGACGACGCCTTGGCCCAGGTCGAGGCGCAGATGACGGGCTCGGCGGTGCCGCAGGCCGCGCCGACCGACGCGGTGCGCTGGTCGACGTCGCCACCGGCGGCCGTACCGCTGCCGCAGCCTCCGGCCACCGCCGTCGATCAGGGCAGCAAGACGATGGCCGCCACCCCAGCCGCCAAGGCCGACTCCACCAAAGTGACCGGGCCACCGGACGAGGCCTCGGCGGGCAAGGGTGAGCTCGACGCTGCTTTCGCCGCGGCGTTCACCGCACCGTCCGTCGGCGAGAGCACCAAGGTGGCGCCGGTGCAGGCGATGACGCCGCACGGCGCTCTTGATGACGACGACGACAAGCACGCGGCCACCACCGCGGTCGACGTGCAGGCGCCCGATCACACGCTGGGCCACACGCTGGGCCACACGCTGGGCAGCGTGCCGCCCGTGGGGGGCACCGAGCTGCCGATGGTCACCGGCATCGTCGAGGTGAGCTCGCAAGAGCAGCGCGAGATCGCGGCTGCCCTCGCCTCCGAGGAGGGGCCAGCGCTGCCGCCCGAGCCTGCCTCGGCGCCGACCGTGGTGGTGCTGAACCCGATCGAGCCGACGGTGCGGGTGGCGCGCGCGGACCTCGACGCCGCCACGTCCCGCACTCCCAGCGCCAAGCCGCCGACCAAGCTGCTCATCGCCGCCGGCGTTGGCTTGGCGGTGCTCGTGGGCGTGATCGGCCTGCTCGCCGGCGGCGACGACGACGAAGTGGCCACGGACGTGGATGGCGGATCTGGCGGCGCGCTGCTCGCCAGCGCCGACGCCGGCGACCTTGGCGTGGACGCAGGCTCCGATCAGGCACCGACCGACGCTGGCGCCACCGACGCGACCGGCGCGGGCGACGCGGGCGACGCGGGCGACGAGGCCTTGGTGTTCGATGACATCGACGCGGGTCCTGACCTGCTCGAGCCGAGCGACACCCCGGTGGGCGCGAAGAAGCCCAAGCCCGACCCGGTGGTGGACGGCAAGATCAGGCAGGTGCGCGCGGCCATGACCAAGAAGGGGCTCATCGGCGGTGACCTGCCTAAGGTCGAGGCCAACCTGGTGCGCGCGCACTTCATCGCCATGCGCGACAAGCGCGTCGAGGCGGAGCGGCTGGTGGCCGAGGCCAAGGCCACGGTCGATGCGCAGAAGATCGATCGCTCCCTGGTGCTCTCGAAGCTGGCGCGCTTCAACACCAAGTACGACAAGAAAAAGCGGGTCGACATCGCCGACAAGGTGGAGCCCTTGGCGCGGGAGGCCGGTCAGGCCTTCGCGGCCGGCAACTACGAAGACGCCAACCGCAAGCTGAACCGCGCCTTCGCGTTGATCGGCAAGGCGAAGTAGGCTGGCGTCATGCTGGCCACCACCCTGCTCGCGCTGGTCGCAACGCAGCACTCGCCCACCCTCGGGCTCGCCGTGCAGCCCGCCGTGGGCTTGAGCCTCGAGGAGGTGGCCGCCATCGTCGGCCGCATGCGCGACGAGCTCGACGCGGTGGGTGTCTCCGCCGTGGCCGCCGCCCCGGTGGACGCGGCCTGCACGCCCGACCCCGCATGCCTCGAGGGCGCGCGCACCTCGGTGTCGCCGCCCACCGACGGGCTCCTGGTGGTGGAGCTGCTGCGCATCGGCCCGGTGGTTCAGGTGACGGCCACCGCCACGGCCGGCGAGCAGCGCGCCGCGGGTACCGTCAGCCTCGACGAGGCGCAGCTCGCGTCGGGCCCCGTGGTGCCCGCAGAGATCACGGCCTGGGCCAAGACCTTGGCGCCGGCGCCGCCGCCGGTGGTCGCGCCCGTCACCGAGGCGCCCACCACCTTCGAGCTGACGCCCATGAAGAGCGGCGCCCTGTTCGCCGGTGGCGTGGGCGTCATCGCCTTCGGCGCCGGCGTGGCCCTGGTGGCGACGTCGGAGCCCGTGCTCGAGGACCCCAAGTCGCTCGGCAGCGCGAAGGAGCAGGCGCGTACGCTTGGGCTCGTGGGACTGGGCGCGACGGTGCTCGGCCTGGCCGGCATGGGGGCCGCCGCGGGCATGTGGTTCATCGAGTAGGGCGCGCCCACGCAGCCCTATGCGTCGTCGTCCTTGCGCGTGATGGGCCGCGCGCGCGTGGTCCACACGGTGGCAAGGAAGCGGCCCTCGGGTGCGCCCACGGCGTGGAGCTCGTCCTTCACGGCGGCGAGCACGCTCATGGCGTAGGCGCGCGTGCGCTGCTCCACCTCGTCTGGGCCGGGCGCGCCCGGCAGCGGCGCGAAGCCGCGGCAGCGATGCACCAGGCGCGCGACGGCGTCAGCGCAGCCAGCGTCGTCCTCGAGCTTGCGCTGCGCGGCGCGCAGCGTGTCGTCGTCGAGGGGGGCAGGCGCGGGGTCGCCGGTCTCGACCAGCGAGGCGAGCACGAGCGCGCCCAGCACCTGGCCGTGGCTCGGCTGCTCGGTGGGATCGTCGAGGCCGCGGGCCGCCAGCGCCGCCTCGGTGACGCCGAGCCCGCGCGCCCCGAGCAGCGCGCCGCGAAAGCCGATCTCGGAGACGGCGCGCGACAGCGCCGCCAGCTCCACCAGTGAGGCCGGCGCGCGGAAATCGACGCGGCGAGCGTCGATGAGCCCGCTGAACAGGCGCGGCCGCGGGCGCAGCAGGCCCGCGGCGGTCTCGCGCAGCGGCGTGTCGAGGCGCAACAGGCCGGCGTCGTCGAGGCCCGAGTCGCGCGCGCGGATACGCGCCTGCAGCTCGCGCTGCAACTTGAGCGCCAACGAGTTGCCCACGGAGAAGAGCGCGGCCACGGGCTTGGTGCCGAGCAGCTCGCCGAGCTTGGCCGCATCGCCGGCGGCGCGGTACGACAGGCCCACGCCCACGCTCTCGATGACGCTGCGCACGGTGGCGCGCAGCGAGCCGGGATCGCCGAGGTCACCGCCCTCGGCGCACTGCACGCGGTTGGCCGTCATCATCACGTCGTGCAGCACGCGCGCGCGCGTGGCCTCGGGCAGCGCGGCGGCCGCCTGCGCGAAGGCCTCGGTGCCGCTCTCCAGGGCCTCCCAGGGGAACACCACCGAGGTCGACAGGTCGGTGCCGGGCTCGTCGTCGTCGCGACGGGGGGGCGCGACGCTCACGTCGGGGAGCGGCGCGTCGGGATCGCGCCAGGCGAACAGCGCCATGGCCTCGTGCTTGGGCGAGAAGCCCAGGTCGGCCAGGCGGCCGTTGCGCCAGCGGAAGGCGTCTTCCTCGAGCTGGCTCGGCAGCTCACAGCGCACGGCCTCGCACAGGCGCAAGACGAAGAACATGTCCCGACCCATGAGACGCTCGATGGCCTCCTTGAGCACGAGCTGGGTGCGCTCGTCGTCGGTGACGCCGCCGTACACGATGAGGTAGCGCTGGTCGGGCGTGACCGTGTGCAGGCCCACCTCGCCCTCGGGCTGCTCCTCGATGCTCAGGTCGTAGATCTGACAGCTCGCCTTGACGAGCAGCGTGAGCAGCTCGAGGTCGAGCCCGCGCAACTGGCCCACCGCGCGGTCGGGGTTGGCGGTGAACAGCGCGTGCAGCCAGCGTGACATGGCCACGGGGTCGACGCGATCGCCGCGCCAGCCGTCGAGGTCGAGGAAGGCTTGCACCTGCTTGGGCGCGCACAGCTCGAGGAGCTCGAGGCAGTCGTCGAGCCCCACCTCTTGGATGGTCGAGAACAGGTCTTGCGCGGGCAGCGCGCGCACCACCTTCAGGGCGTCCTTGCGCTCGAGCAGGCGATCGACGCGCTTCTTTGGCGACAGCGATGCGATCTCGCGGCGTAGCGCCGTCAGCGAGTCGCGCCCTGGCTCGCTCATGGGCGGCCCCGCGCGCGCAGCGCGATGCCGAGCAGCGCGAGCGCGGCGCCGAGCGCGGCCACGTTGGCGCGTTCTGCGCCGGCGGCGTGGCTGCAATGGCAGCTCTCGCCCACCATCACGACGCTGGCGGTGCCTACCTCGGTGCCGTCGACCGTGACGGTGACGGTGGCGGTGCCGGGCGCGCGCGTCGATTGCAGCTCGACGGAGTAGAAGCCCAGCGTGGGGTCGCGCTCGACCTCGTCGAGCAGGCGACCCAGGTCGACGCCGACCTGCACGTCGTGCTCCTCGCTGGTCTCGTCGAGCTGGTTGTTGAACTCGTCGACCAGGCGCACACGGATGAGCGAGATGGAGCGGTTGTCGGCGGGGATCTCGTCGGGCTCCACCTCGATGATGGTGCGCGACAGGTCGAGGTCGCCGGGGCGCACCACCAGGCGCGCGGCCGAGCGGCCCACGCCGTAGCGGTCGTCGCCCGAGAACTCGGCGTGGATGCCGTTGTCGTAGCTGCCGGCGAGGACGTACAGCGGATCGAGCACGAAGGTGAGCGAGGCGACGCCCGCGGCGTTGGTGGTGGCGCTGCCGATGGACTCGTTCAAGCTCGGACGGCCGTCGTTGTCGGCATCGTAGAAGAACTGCACGGGCACGCCCACGAGCAGCGTCGGCTGTGGGCCGTCGACGTCGGTGCCGCCCTCGGCGGCGTCGCCGGTCGCGTCGGACACCTCGGCGGACACCACCAGCTCGTCGCCGAGCCCGCCCTCGAAGCCGAGGCCGAGCGAGAGCGAGGGGATCTCGGGGAAGAGCGCGATGGCGCGCGTGGCGCTCGACGGGCACAGGTCGCCGTTGGCGTCTTCGGTGGCGCCGTCGGCGCATGCGGCGGCGGGGCTCGGCTCGCAGGGCGCGCCGGGGGCGACGCCGTTGCCGAGGAAGCAGGCGCGGATCACCCAGGGGGCGCCCTCGTCGGTGGCCACGAAGGCGCTCTCGCTGCCGTAGCGGCCGTCGACGAAGGTGAGACGCTGCGACGCCGTGCCGAGCGAGTCGACCGGGGGATCGAAGACGAAGAAGAAGGTGCCCGGGTCATCCTCGGGTCCCACCGACACCTGGACGCGGCAGGTGCCGGCGCACGCGGCGCCCGGCACGGCGGCGCCGTCGGTGGCGAGCGCGAGGTGCAGCACCACCTCGATGGCCTGGGAGTAGCGCGGCGCGCTCAGCGCGGGCGCGTCGATCACGAGGGTCGTGAACTGCGCGGCGCGCGCCGACGTCGCCGCGGCGCACGCGGCGAGCGCCACGCCGGCCAAGAGCGTCACCGAGCGGTTCATGGGGCACCCACGCCCACGTTGAGCC
The DNA here is from genome assembly GCA_020850995.1 of Deltaproteobacteria bacterium. GTDB lineage: Bacteria > Myxococcota > UBA727 > UBA727 > VGSZ01 > JACOUT01. The sequence goes on along the minus strand of JADZDP010000119.1, from coordinate 26,756 downwards.
ACGCCAGGCCACGCCCTGCAACCCAGGGGCGGCAAGGCCTTTCCTTTTTCCGCTCGCGCTGCATATCCCTGCCCACCGTCGGCGCGTCGCCGACGAGCGAGGTTCCAGCATGGCCGGTTCCGACGTGAAGCCCGGGGCGACGGATTGGGACGCGCTGCGTGGCGTGCAGCGCGAGCGGCTCCAGCGCATCACCGAGACTGCCTTTGCTGGCGGCGGCAAGGAGCGCATCGAGAAGCAGCACAAGGCCGGCAAGCTGACGGCGCGCGAGCGCATCGAGCTCTTGCTCGACCCGGGCTCCTTCGTCGAGATGGATCGCCTGCGCACGCACCGCTGCCTCGACTTCCACATGGAGAAGAACCACCCCCCCGGCGACGGCATGGTCACGGGCTACGGGCAGGTCGACGGCAAGCACGTCTTCGTGTTCGCGCAAGACTTCACCGTGTTCGGCGGCTCGATGTCCGAGGTGGCGGCGCAGAAGATCTGCAAGCTGTATGCGACCGCCATGAAGGTGGGCGCGCCCGTCATCGGCCTCAACGACTCCGGTGGCGCGCGCATCCAGGAGGGCGTGGCCTCGCTGGCGGGCTACGCCGACATCTTCTGCGCCAACACGCTGGCCTCGGGTGTCATCCCGCAGCTCTCGGTCATCCTCGGCCCCTGCGCCGGCGGCGCCGTCTACTCGCCCGCGCTCACCGACTTCATCGTGATGGTGAAGGACACGAGCTACATGTTCTTGACCGGCCCCGACGTCATCAAGCAGGTGACGCACGAGGACGTCACCATGGAGCAGCTCGGCGGCGCCATGACGCACTCGCAGAAGTCGGGCGTGGCCCACTTCGCGGTCGACGACGACACGCGCGCCATCATGGTGGTGCGCGAGCTGTTGGGCTTCATCCCCTCCAACAACTCGGAGGAGCCGCCCCAGGGCAAGATCAGCGACGACCCCGAGCGCAAGGACGAGGCGCTCAAGACGCTCATCCCCACCAACCCGAACCGCCCCTACGACGTGCGCGACGTCATCAAGGCGGTGGTAGACGATCGCCACTTCTTCGAGGTGCAGCCGCACTTCGCCGGTAACGTGGTCATCGGCTTCGCGCGCCTGATGGGTCAGTCCATCGGCGTGGTGGCCAACCAGCCGCAGGTGATGGCCGGCGCGCTCGACATCGACGGCTCCGACAAGGCGGCGCGCTTCGTGCGCTTCTGCGACTGCTTCAACATCCCGCTGCTCACCTTGGTCGACGTGCCCGGCTTCTTGCCCGGCACCAACCAGGAGTACGGCGGCGTCATCCGCCACGGCGCCAAGCTCTTGTTCGCCTACGCCGAGGCCACGGTGCCGAAGCTCACCGTCATCTTGCGCAAGGCCTACGGCGGCGCCTACTGCGTGATGGCGCCCAAGCACCTGCGCGCCGACGTCAACTTCGCGTTGCCTACGGCGGAGATCGCGGTCATGGGTGCGGCGGGCGCGGTGGCCATCATCCAGCGCGACGAGATCGGCAAGGCCAGCGACAAAGACGCCAAGATGAAGGAGCTGGTGGCCGACTACGCCGACAAGTTCCAAAACCCCTACAAGGCTGCGGAGCTCGGCTACATCGACGAGGTCATCGTGCCTGAGGACATGCGGCCGCGGCTCTGCCAGGCGCTCATGCTGCTGCGCAACAAGCGCGACGAGATCCCACCGAAGAAGCACGGCAACATCCCGCTCTGACGCAGACTACGGGTCGCTGGCCACCAGCCAGGGGTTGTTGGCGAGCACGAAGGCCTGCCCGTCGGTGAGCGCGCTCGAGGCCTGGGGTGCTGCGCTCATCAGGTTGTCGGTGAGGGCCGGGTCCTCGGGTGTGTCCGAGATGACGTCGAAGATGGGCGGGTCGGCGCCCGAGACCAGCTCCATGGTGTGAAAGAGGCCGAGCAGGTGCGCGAGCTCGTGGGCCGCGGTGTGCGCGGCCGCGGGTGCGTCGTTCCCGACGACGTCGAGGGCGATGGCCACGGCGCCGTGCGGGCCGCCCTCGCGCAGCAGGTCGCCGGGGATGGCGCTGGCCAGGCCGGCCATGCTGTCGAGCACCGCGCTGCCGCGCACCGTGCAGCGCAGGCGACCGACGAACACCAGGTCGACGGCGCCGCCCGTGGCGCTGAGCGAGCGCGAGAGCGCCGCCAGGTCGCCGTCCTCGCACAGCTCGGGCGCGAGCGTCAGCGTGCGCAGCGCGTCGCCGTTTGGCACGTCGAACAGGCCCGCGTCCTCGACGTCGATGCCCACAGCGCCGAAGGCCTCGCGCACCCCCGCGCGCATGGCCGCGACGAGCGCGTCGTTGGCGGCGCTGGCCGCGCTCAGGCCGCCGGCGCCGGTGAAGTGCAGCGCCAGCGGCAGGCGCGCGCGCGCGGGTGCTGTGCGCGTGTCGAGCAGCACCGCGAGCTGCACGGGTCGATCGAGGGGCGCGAGCTCGACGCTGCCGTCGGTCGTGATGCTCACCAGGCCTTGGCGCACGCGGGCGCGCCAGGTGCCGGGAGCGAGCACGAGGTCGGGGGTGTTGGGCACCACGAAGGAGCCGCCGCCCAGCTTTGGCAACATGCGGTTTGGCGAGAGCAGCGGGCCCACGAAGCCGCGCGAGAGGCGCTGCGCTTGGCGCGACGCGTCAGGCGGAGTGTCAGGATCCACCACCTGGGTGCCGTCGGGGGCGAGCACCAGGTCGACCACCACGTGGGCCTCGGGCTGCGCGCTCACCTGCACCGTCACGGAGCGCACCGTCTCGTCGATGTCGATGAGGATCTCGGGGCTCTGGCCCCCGGGCATGGCCACGGCGCCAAGCTCGTGCGCCTCGACCCCAGGGGGTGCGTTCAGGGGCGCCAGGCTCGGCGGCGCGTCGCCGGCTGGCGCAGCTGCGCCGTCCTGCAGGCGTACGCGCGCTGGTGGCAGATCTGGAGGTAAAGGTGGGCATGCGGCGCCGCTGAGCACGAGCAGGACAGCGACAGCGGGACGCATGACCAAGCGTACCCCAGGCCTCGAGTGTGTCCCGGCTAACATCTGTCAGGCCGGATCGAGGCGGCACCTTTTCCTCGAGCGCCGCTCGCAGGGTCCAAGGGTCGATCGCCAACACGGAGACACCATGAAGACGCTTGCCATGCCCGCCCTGCTCCTCGCCGCCGTCGCCTGCACCCCGGCGCAAGTGGAGACCCCCGATTCCACCATCGACCAGGCACAGCTCGAGCGCTACCGCCGCGCGGTGCCGAAGAAGCAGCACCTGTCGGCCGCGCTCCCCGAGAGCGCCGCCGGCGCCGGCGCCCTGGTCGGCGACCCCGCGCAGTACCCGGCCATGGCGGTGCCGCACGTGGTGGGCGTCAACACCATGATCGGCAACATCCTCGACACGGTGGAGGCCGTGGTGGCCCTGCCGCCCACCCTCTACAACTCGGAGACCAAGGAGTTCCTCTGGGGCCCCTTCGACAACGACGACTCGCCGCTCGCCGGAGACAAGGCTCTCGTCTACATCAAGGAGCAGACCGAGGGTGAGGACTTCCAGTTCGTGTTCGCCTTCGCGCGCCTCATGGGCGACGACGTGGCCAGCGCCGTGCCCGTCATCTGGGGCGGCGTGAACCCCACCCCCGACGTCGAGGACCAGGGCAACGGCGTCTTGCTGCTCGACTTCGAGGCCAGCCGCGCCTTCGCCGAGGCCAACGGTGCCGATACCGCCGCCGAGGCGCGCGGTCGCTTCGCCGCCGGCTACGCCCGCGGCCCGAATGACGACGGCAGCGACAGCATGGTCACCATGGTGGTGGGCTCCTTCCGCGGCTTCAACGGCGAGGGTGGCAGCGAGACCATCGACGTCGACCACCTGTGGGGCAACGTGGAGGGCGCCGACGGCAACACCATCGACTTCATGAACCTCGCCGTCGAGGGCAACGTGCTGCACGACAGCGAGGCCGCCGAGACCCTCGACCTGCAGCTCGTGTTCTGGAACCGCGGCATCGGTCGTGGCGAGGCCCTGCTCACGGGCGGCGACGCCGGCGCCAACATCGGCGAGGGCACCGAGTGCTGGGACGCCGCTGTCGAGCAGCAGTACTACCAGGTCACGGTCACCGACGAGCTCGGCGCCGAAACCGTGCTCGAGACCGAGGGCGACGCTGCCACCGGCTGCCCGGCGCCCTTCGACCAGTCCTTGGCCGACCTCGGCATCCCCACCCTGGCCGACGTCGACGGGGGCATCCTCGAGGCGCTGCAGAACGCGGCCGAGAACGGCATGGGCGGCTGAGCTCGACGCTCTCCTGCGAACGCGCAGCGGCGGGCCCTGGGCCCGCCGTTTCGCGTTGTGGAGGGCCGCTCCGCCGCCTCGTGTGGCAGCGGCCAGGCTCCCTCGCCGTGAGCGCGCGCGTCGACGGCGCCCGCGCGGTTCGCACCCACGCCGCGACCTGCGGTGCGGCCCCGGGCCGCAGGGCCACCGCGGCGAGGCGCGCTCTACTCGCAGCTCGGGGTCCCCGGCCGCCGGGTTGTCGTGGTGACCACTTCGCCGAAGTCGAAGGTGACGCCATCGTCCGACAGCGAGCGAACCTCACCCTCGACCGGCTCACCGCCCGCCCACGTGAAGCGCACCTTCGGAGCTTCGCCCTCGATCAGCTCCCAGGTGCCGAGCGTCGCTGGGATGTCGCCGATGAGCTCGGCGATGGCAGCGTCGCTGCTCTCGGGCTTCACCCGCGCGTTTCCGTCGGCGCACAGGTGGAAGACGTGCACCATCCGGCCCGGCCCGGTCTCATCCACCCAGATGCCGATGAGGCGCTCACGCAAGGACGGCCCTGCGCCGCCGTCGACCACCGTGGCGACGTCGACGGAGGGCTCCTCGGCGGGCGGCGGGCCTGCGTCCGTCGGCGCTGCGTCGGGCCGCTCGTCCTTCTTGGCAGGCGCGCGCACCTTGTCGACGACCAGGGCGGGCTTCTTGGCCACGGGCGCCTTGGCGTCGGGCTTCACGCCCGCGCGCTTGCCGTCGAAGTCGCGCTCCACGGCCAAGGCCAAGCTCGCGAAGCGCTCGTCCTTGCGCAGGTAGGCGTCGGCCAGCTCGTGGCCGCGCTCGTTGGCGCGGGCCTCGGGCGTGCTGCCCAGGCGCTCGCGCACCAGGGCGCGCGCGTAGATGACGACGCTGGTGCCGCCGTCGTCGACGCTGCCGTCGAGGCAGCCCACCTCGTCGTTCCAGCGCAGCGCGCCCGTGGGCTCCTCGCAGCGGCGCGGCGGCAGCGGCACGCTCATACCCGCATGCGCCAGCGCTGAGGAGAAGCGCGCGAGCTCCTCGGCCTCGGCGCGGCGCTGGGCCTCGGGCGAGGGCGTAGCGCACGCTGTCACCACGACGACGCCGAGGAGCGCGCGCCTCACGGCGTCGCGTCCAAGGCCAGGGCGCGCTGCAGGTCGGCGTCAAACGCGTTGAAGGCCGCGGTGGTGGCGTCGTCCTCCTCGTCGCGCGCCATGGTGCCGAAGGCCACCAGCACGCCGCCCACGGTGGCGCCCACGGCGGCGGTGACGATGCCGCCGATGATCAAGGGCGGCGCCACCGCCTCCTGCGTGGGCACAACCGCCGTGCCTGGGAAGACGCCGAGATCCACGGCCACCAGGGCACCGCCGCCGAGCACGCCCGCCGCCGCTACCGCGATGCCCGCGCTGGTGAAGCCGTCGGCGCGTCCGCGCGCCTCGACCGCGACATCCATGGCGGCCGCCGTGGGGCTCGCGTCGGGGACGAGGGGGCGCAGATCCTCGACGCGCTCGATGGCGAGGCCGTTCTTCAGGGTCGCGCGCTTGCGCGCCACCACCGGGTGCTCGCCGAACAAGCGCGGGCGCACCACCAGCTCGCCGCGGTGCGCCTTCTCGAGGCGGTGCTCCTCGAACCACGAGCGCCGCTGCTCCACGGGCGCGCCTGGCGACGGCGGCCGATCGAGCACCACGTGGTGCGCGCATGCGCCGCTCAGGGCGATGGCGACGAGCAAGCACGGGAGGGGCGCGCGCATGCCTCTGTGCTCGCGCGCGAGCGCGCCGCGGTCAACGCGGTGCGGCCCAACCCCGGCGGCCGCCTCTTGCCTGCGCGCCGACAACGCGCCATGCGGACCCCATGGCGTACACCCCGACGACGTTGGAGCTGTCCCGCACCGTCAAGACCGGGCCCATCAAGAAGGTGCTGGTGGCCAACCGTGCCGAGATCGCGGTGCGGGTCATGCGCACCTGTCGTGAGATGGGCATCCAGAGCGTGGCCGTCTTCTCCGACGTCGACCGCTCGGCGCTGCACACGCGCTACGCCACCGAGGCCTACCACATCGGCCCGCCGGCGCCGCGCGAGAGCTACCTCAACATGCAGAAGCTCATCGACGTCGCCAAGAAGAGCGGCGCCGATGCCATCCATCCGGGCTACGGCTTCTTGTCGGAGAACGCCGAGTTCGCGCAGCGCGTGATGAACGCCGGGCTCATCTTCATCGGGCCGCCGCCCTACGCCACCGAGTTGATGGGGCCAAAGACCACCGCGCGCCAGGTGATGTCGAAGGCCGGCGTGCCCATCGTGCCCGGCCTGGAGGAGCCCGTGGCCGACGAGGGCGAGGCGCTGGCCTACGCCAAGAAGATCGGCTTCCCGGTGATGCTCAAGGCGGCCGCCGGCGGCGGCGGCAAGGGCATGCGCAAGATCGATCGCGAGGCCGACTTCGCCTCCGCGTGGCGCTCGGCGAGGAGCGAGGCCAAGAACAGCTTCGGCGACGACGCGGTGTATCTCGAGAAGTTCCTGGTCAAGCCGCGCCACATCGAGATCCAGGTGTTCGCCGACACGCACGGCAACGTGCACTACCTGTTCGAGCGCGAGTGCTCGGTGCAGCGCCGGCACCAAAAGCTCATCGAGGAGGCGCCGAGCCCCTTCGTCACTCCCGAGATGCGCAAGCAGATGGGCGAGGTGGCCTGCAACGCGGCGCGCGCCGTGGGCTACGTGGGCGCGGGCACCGTGGAGATGCTCGTCGACGCCAACCGCAACTTCTACTTCATGGAGATGAACACACGCCTGCAGGTGGAGCACCCGGTGACCGAGATGGTCACCGGCTTCGACCTGGTCGAGGCGCAGATCCGGGTGGCGCGCGGCGAGCCCTTACCCTGGGGCGGCCAGCCCGAGCACCCGCGCGGCTGGGCCATGGAGGCGCGCGTGTGCGCCGAGGACGCCACGGCGAACTTCGTGCCCGTGCCCGGCCGCATCAACCACCTGCGCACGCCCGGCGGTCCCTACGTGCGCACCGACACCGGCATCTACCCGGGCTTCACCATCACCACCGACTACGACCCGATGATCGCCAAGGTGATCGCGTGGGGCAAAGACCGCAACGCGGCGCGCCTGCGCCTCGACCGCGCGCTCTCCGAGTTCACGCTCAAGGGCACCACCACCAACACGGCCTTCTTGCGTGAGATCCTGAGCTTCGAAGAGTTCGCGTCGGGCAGCTACGACACCGGCATCATCGAGCGCTTTCAGCAGTCGCCCTCCACCTGGGTGAGCGAGGAGCACAAGGTCATCGCCATGCTGGCGGCGGCCTTCTTCCGCTACGAGGAGGAGCAAGAGGCGCACACGCGCGTGGTGGTGGGGCGCGGCACCGGCAAGACCGGCAAGCACGTCAACGCCTGGAAGCGCGGCATCCCACCCAAGAGCGCCAACCGCTGGTAGCGAGGTCCTGCAATGCAGCAGCCGAAGATGAAGTTTGTCGCCACCAAGGAAGGCCGCCAGCACCACATCGAGTGCCAGCGGGACGAGCACGACCCCGACCGCTTCCACATGTCGCTCGACGGCCGCTCCTACAGCATCGACGCGCGCCGCATGCCCTCGCAGATCGTCAGCCTGCTCATCGACAACAAGAGCTACGACGTCGATCTCGAGCGCATCGCCAAGAAGAGCGACACGCTCGACGGGCGCATCCACGTACGCGTGCGCGGCCGCGTGCTGCGCTTCGAGATCCTCGACGAACGCCGCATGAAGATGAAGGAAGCGCAGGGCTTTCGCTTCGACGTGGGCGGCGTGGTGTCCATCGACTCGCCCATGCCCGGCAAGGTCATCAAGCTCCTCAAGAAGGAGGGTGACGAGGTCAAAGAGGGCGAAGGCGTGGTGGTGGTCGAGGCCATGAAGATGGAGAACGAGCTACGCACACCCAAGGCCGGCAAGGTGCGCGACATCAAGGTCAAGGAAGGCGACGCGGTCGAGGCCGGGGCCAAGCTCGCCACCATCGAGTAGTCTTCGTCGCAGTGAGGCGCGCGCACGCGGTGCGATGGGTGGTTCGGGCGTCGACGGTGCTCGGCGCCGTGCTCGCGCTCGGCTGCGCGGCGATCGCGAGCGAGGTCGCCGGCGAGCTCTTGGGTGTGTGTCTCGAGATCACGGCGCGCGCCGCCTGCGCGTCCTTGTGTGACGACGACGCCGACGACCCCCCGCCCGAGGAGCTCGACGCGCAGCCAGCGGCGCCGGCCGAGCCCCCGCCCCCCGACTGGCGCCCCACGGTGGCCGACTGCGAGGTCAAGCGCGACGCCAGCGGGGTGTTCGTCGACTGCGCCGGCGGTACGCGCGCGGTGTTCCTCGCGGGCACCGAGCTCGGCGGCGCCGACGCGGACGCCGCCCGCCTGCCCACCCGGTACGGACCCTTGGAGCTGCGCGACCCGGGCGACGTGGGGCGCCTGGCCGGCACCCGCGCCATCGACGGCGACCTGGCGATCAACGCGCCCGCGCTGGTGAGCTTGACGGCGCCGGAGCTGCAGTCCATCGGCGGCAACCTGATCGTGACGCGGGCACCGGCGCTCGAGCGCCTGGCGCTGCCGGCGCTGGCCGCGGTGGGCGGCACCGTCGTCATCAGCGACAACCCGCGGCTGCCGCAGCGCGAGGCCGAGCAGATCGTGTTTCGCCTGACGCGCCACGGCTTCGCTGGCGCCGTCGAGGTCGCGGGCAACGCGCCCCCCTGAACTCGACGCCGCTCCTGCGACAGGAGTAAGTTGGCGTGGTGCTTTGCTCCGCGCCAGCCGTCGTGACGATGTTGGTCGGCTGCGCGCTGACCGCCACGTCGGCGCCGGCACCGGGCGCACCGCCGCCGGCGTCAGACCTGTGGCAGGAGCACGGCGTCGATGTCGACGCGGTGCTCGCGCGCCTGAGCGCCAAGGAGAAGGTCGGGCAGCTCTTGATGCTCGGCTTCGGCGGCACGCGCATGGATCGCACCATCGCCGCCTTCCTCGACGACATGCAGCCGGGCGGCGTGGCGCTGTTCTCGCGCAACATCGATAGCCCCGAGCAGACCATGGCGTTGATCCGCGACGTGCGCGCGCACGACCCGGCGGGCGTGCCCATGTTCGTCTCGGTGGACCAGGAGGGAGGCAACGTGGTGCGCTTGAAGAAGCACGCCACCATCCTCCCCTCCGCCATGGCGCTGGGCGCCGCCAACGACCCGGATCTGGCGCGTCGTATTGGCCAGTCGCTCGGGCGCGACCTGCGCCTGCTCGGCTTCAACATGAATTTCGCCCCGGTCCTCGACGTCGCATCGAACCCGAACAACCCCGTCATCGGCATTCGCAGCTTCGGCTCGAGCCCCAAGGCCGTGGGCGAGCTCGGCGCCGCCTACGTGCAGGGCCTGCAGAGCGAGGGCGTGCTGGCGGTCGCCAAGCACTTCCCCGGTCACGGCGACACCGACAGCGACAGCCACTACCACCTGCCCGTGCTCGACCACGATCGCACGCGCCTCGACGAGGTCGAGCTCTACCCCTTCGCGCGCGCCTTCGCCGAAGGGCTCGACGCCATCATGACGGCGCACATCGCGCTGCCGGCGCTCACCGACAGCGGTGACCTGCCCGCCACGGTGAGCGAGCGTGTGCTCACGCAGCTCTTGCGCGAGGAGCTCGGCTACGACGGGCTCGTGATCACCGACGGGCTCGAGATGCAGGGCATCGTGCAGCGCTTCGGCTCCGGCGAGGCGGCCGTGCGCGCCATCCTGGCCGGCGCCGACATGGTGATGGTGCTGTGGTACCCCGAGAAGAAGCGCGAGGTGCGCGACGCGCTGCTCGCCGCCGTCGAGAGCGGCCGCATCCCGCAGTGGCGTTTGGACCAGGCGGTGCGGCGCGTCGTGCGCGCCAAGGCGCGCCATGGCGTGTTCTCGACGCCACCGCTGCCCGCGAAGGTCGCGCTGCGCGAGCTGGAGACGACCCGGCGCGACGCGGTCCCCGAGGTGGCGCGGCGGGCGGTGACCCTGGTGAAGAACGAGGGCAACGTGGTGCCCCTGCAGCGCGGCAAGGTGGTGGCGGTGGCCGCCACCGAGCGCGTCTTCGTCGAGGAGCTGCGCCGCACGCTGCGCGCGCGTGGCCTGACCATGCCCATCGGCACCACGCGCGAGCAGATCGCGGCCGACGCTGCGCGCCTGGTGGAGCTCGCCCACGGCGCCGATGTGGTGGTGGTGGGCATGCAGACCGCCGAGCACCGCGCCGTGGTCGAGCGCGTGCGCGCCGCCTACCCCGACCTGCCCATCGTGGTGGTCAGCTTCGGCAGCCCCTACGTGCTCAACCAGCTCCCGCGCGTCGACGCGTACCTGTGCACCTTCGGCTGGCGCGACGAGAGCGAGCGCGCGGCGGCGGCCGCGTTGACCGCGCGGCAGCCCGCGCTCGGCTCGCTGCCGGTGGAGCTGTTCGGCGGCACGCAGCTCGGCGCGCGCTGATCATCGACGGCGCGGGACCAGGCTCGTCAGCGGCTCGAGAGATGGAAGTGCCGCATGGCCGCGCCGCCGCTGCGCACGCCCGCGTCCGTGGCGACGGCCCCGAGCAGCACGCGGAACACGAGCCCCAGGAAGGGGAACTCGGGTCCCGCGCGCACGGCCACCGCGCCGTCGTCGGCCTCGGCGGTCATGACGCCGCCGCGCCAGGAGAGGTCGATGACCGGCGCGCGCACGCCGTCGAAGGTGATGGTGCGCTCTTCGGCCGGCCGCAGGTCACCGGTGTTGCCGTCGATGCGCCGCAAGAGCGTGGCTGCGCCGTCGTTCACTTGCAGGGTGAGCCGATCCACGGTGTGGTTGGTGGCGTCTGATGCGTCGAGCAGCACGTGCAGCGCCGTGCCGGTCGAGGGCAGCGAGGCCAGCGCCAGCTCGACGATGCCGCGGTTCTCGCCCACGAGATCGAAGCCCAGCACGTGCAGCTGATCGGCAGTGGCGAGGTCCGACACGTAGGCGGGTAGCTCGTCGACCAGCTCGACCCGCGGCCACGACGGGCCCACGGTGAAGGACCGTCCGTCATGGTGCAGCGTGGTCTCGGTGCGCCGGCGCTCGACCACCAGCGTGGGGCTGCGCCGCGGCGCCATGCCGAGGCCGAACGAGCTCGCGACGCGCTCGGCAGTGAGGCGGATGATGTCGACGCCGGGGACGTCGGCCGCTTGTGCCCAGACACGCGCGAAGGCCACCGCGGCGGCCGCCTCGCCAACCGACGCGCTGCGCATGGTGGCGTCGAGCGGCGGGCCGGTGAAGGTGACCATCGGCGCCAGGTTGGTGCTGCACACGCTCTCGGCGCCGAGCCAGCACGAGGCCTGCACCCAGGTGCCCTCGGCCACGTGGTAGGGGATGAGCGCGCCGTCGTCGTCTTGGTCGGGCTCGATGACCAGGAATGGCACCATGGTGCCGTCACCGAGCTCGAGCGCGAGCGCGCCGCCCTGCACGGTCACCGCCGCGATGTGGCCGTGCTCGTCGTCGACGGCGAACACGGTGCCGTCGCCGGCGGGCAAGAAGCGCACCTCGAAGTAGAGCGCGTCGGCGGCGATGTCGAGCGGCGCGGCGCTGACCTTGCCGACCACCGCGACGTCGCCGAGCATGGGGCCCGGCTCGGTGCCCTGGACCTCGCCGAGCCACACCACGCGCGAGCTGTCTCCCTCGGTGCACGCGCCCTGGGAGCAGCCTACCAGCGAGATGTCTGGGTAGCGCCCGCGCATGCAGCCGGTGGGCGCCACCTCGGGGTGCAGCTCGAAGGCAACCTCGAGCGGCGGCGTGCCACGGGTGGAGACGTCGACGCTGGCGAGCACGAAGGGCGCGCCGTGGCCGAAGACCTCGAGCACCTCCCACTGCCCCGGCGACTCGATGTTGCCGGCGCCGACCCCGGCGTTGCAGCTCGCGCCACAGCGCACCACCGGCGTGCCGAGGTCGACGCCGAAGGTGAGCGGCGTGCTGCCGTTCCAGGCCAAGGGTGTTCCGCGCATCTCGATGGGGGCGAAGTCGTCGGTCAAGGTGCCGCCGCCGGCGACCACGCCCGGCTGCACCTCCTCGATGTCGAGCTTGAGGTTGCGCACGTAGTCGACGCTCTCGGCCAGGGTCACGCTGCCGAGATCGAGATCGCCCAGCGGCACCACCTGCGCCGTCACCGAGGTCGCGTCGCCCCTGGTGAGGCCGATGCGCTCGAAGGCGACCACGTCGAAGATGCGCAGCTCCGGCATGGTCAGCTCGTCGTTGCTCACCATGGGCAGGTTGAAGGGCGTGGTGGCGTCGGGACCGATCTCGATCTGCGGTGACCACACGACGTCGGTGAAGCTGGCGAAGTAGGGCGCGCCGGCGGGCGGGCGATCGGCGCGCGCGACCAGGCGCACGAAGTCGTCGGCGAAGCCGCCCTCGAGCCGGCACTCGCCTGTGCCCTGCTGGCTCGCGTCGAGCGCGCCGTCGACGAGGGTACAGGCGGTGTCGCCGATGCCGAGGTCGGCGCTGCCGAGCCGGCTCACGAACACCGAGAAGGTCAGGTCGTCTTGCTCGGGCACGAAGCTCGCGGACGACACGACGAATCCGTTGATCGAGTAACCGGCGCCCGTGTCACAGGCGCCGGTGGTGCCCCCGGGCCCCCGTGCAGGCTGGCCCGCGGGGACGTCGGCGTAGCAGCCGAGTGGGTGATTGTCGGGGTCGGCCAGGTCGACGGCGAGCGACTCCACCAACAGGCCCGTCAGATCGGCGGCCATGGTGGTGCGAGGCCAGCGCGCCGGCACCGCCTCGAACCTGGTGATGCCGGCGCGCGTGATGGGCTGCAGCTTGACGTTCTCGCCGTAGAGGTCGAAGCCGAGGCGGGCGATGCGCAGCGTGGGCTCGGCATCCTCGAGCGTGATGCCGTGCAGATCCGCGAGCCGCTGGTTGGCCGCGTCCACCAGCGCGTCTTGCCGAGCGCTCGAGGTTGCCAGCGCCGCGAAGGGATCGCCTGCCCAAAGGCGCAGCACCGCCACGGCCGCGTCGCTGTGCGGGGCGCCGTCGTCGTAGGCGCCGAGCGCCAGCGGCCCGTCGAACAAGGGCGAGGCGCCCGCTCGATCGAAGCTCGCCTGCGTCAGCACGCCGTCCGTGACGCACAGCAGATCGTCGTCGTCACCACCGGCCATGAGCGAGGGCACGTTGGCCACACACAGCACGTGGTGCCAGGTGCGCAGCGTGGGCAGCGACACCAACAGCACGCGCTCGCCAACCGCCAAGAGCACGTAGCCCTCGGCATCGACGCTCAGCTCCCAGCCATCGCGGCCGTTGGACATCGTCACCAGCGGACCGGCGCTGCGCGTGCTCGGCGTGCGAAACACCGCCTCGAGCGCGAAGCCGTCACCGAGCTCGAGCGGCGGCCCGGCGGAGCGGAAGGCCACCGTGTCGAGCACCGGCGTGGTGCCGGGGGCGTCGGCGCTGCGCAGGGGCACCGGCAGGTAGGCGAGCTCGTCGACGGCACCGAGGGCCTCGAGGCCGCAGGCGAGCGGATCGGAGCCGCAGCTCAGCGCGGGCTCGAGCCCGCCGAGCTGATCGTCCATGGCCGGCGCGCCGCCGTTCTCGACGCGAACGCCGAGGTGCCGCGTGCCCACCGCGCCGGCGGGCTCGGCGCAGGTCCCCACCACGGGCGCGCGCGGCACCAGGCGACAGAAGCCCTCGGCGCTGCAGTAGTGGTCGGGTGCGCATGCCTGGTAGCGGTCGTTGGGGGGCGCGCAGCGCGGCGCCTCGATCCCGCAGAGCTGACACCCCGCCCCCACGGCCACGAGCGCCGGGAGCAGCACCAAGACGGCAGAGCGCCTCACAACACCAGGTCTACCCGTCCGTGAGCGCCACGGCGACCCCTACCCCTACCACCACGAGCCCGGCCGCGGCCGTGCCCAGGCCGACGAGGCCCAAGGTGACCACGGCCTCGCGGTTGTCGTGGGCCACCAGGCCGTTGTTCAGCATCACCTCGGTCACGCCGGCGCCCACCCCGCCGCCGAGGGTCATGAGCGAGCCCACGCCCGCCGCCGTCCATCCCACCCACGTGAGGGTGCGCGCCGGTTGCGCCTCCAGGCGCAGGGTCACGGGCTCGTCGCTGAGGTCGCGCTCGACGTGGAAGCGGAGCGATCCCGCCGTGTAGCCGGGCGCCGTGGCCGCCAGCGCGTGGTCGCCGGGCAAGAGCCAGCGCACCCCGGGCTGCTCGGGCTTGCCGTCGAGGGTGATGCTGGCGTCGACCGGCTCCACCACCACGCGCACCGGCAAGGGCGACGGCGGCCCGCGCCCCGTGACCAGCCGGAGGACGAAGGCGCGCAGGCTGGCCCCGCCGTCGGCGGCGGGCAGCACCACCACCCCCGCCGCGCGGCGCCGCTCCTGTTTCGTCCCCTCGGTCTGTACGAAGAGCCCGCGCAGCACCATGCGGTCGTCGATGATCTCAACCGACGTCGTCACCACCGCCTGCACCTCGGCGATGAGCCCCACCTTGAGCGCGCACTCGTCGCGCGCGAACACGCACTGCAAGCCGGCGCTCATGGCGTCCTCGATGGCCGCGCGCGTCTGCTCGAGGGGCTGCACCTGGTAGCCGAGCGCGGCCACGCTCTCGCGCACGGCCGCGTCGAGGTCGCGCTGGGCGCCGGGCAAGAGGCCAGGCGCTTGCAGCTCGAGGACGGCGGCGCGCTCGGCCCGGGCGCCCGACGCGGGCAGTACCGCGAGCAGTACCGCGAGCAGCGCCACGAGCAGTGCCACGACCTGCGTCGGCATGCGCGTCATCGAGCGGCCGGGCGGGGCGTGACCCCGGTCCTCGCGGAACTGCTCCTGACGCGGCAGGGTGCGCACGGGGCGCTATAGTGGCACGACCAGCCCCACGAGGCGCGTGCGTTTGTGAGCGAAGACGCCAAGGCCATCCCCGACCTGCCGCCTCCTCCCCCCGAGGAGTACCCGCGCAGCTTCGGCAACTACCTGCTGCTGGCGCCGCTGGCGCGCGGCGGCATGGGCGAGGTGTTCCTGGCCAAGCACGGCACCGTGGCGGGGCTCGAGAAGCACTGCGTCGTCAAGACGCTGCGACCCCACCTCACCGACGACCGCGAATACACCACGCGCTTCATCGACGAGGCGCGCATCGTGGTGCAGCTCAACCACAGGAACATCTGCCACGTGTTCGACGTGGGCGTGGTGAGCGAGCGCTACTACCTGGCCATGGACTACATCGCCGGGCGCGATCTGCGCACGGTGACGTCGACGGTGTCGGAGCAGGGCGGCGTGTTGGCACCCGGGCTGGCGCTGCACTGCGTGTGCGAGGTGCTGGAGGCGCTCGACTACGCGCACCGCCACGCCGACGCCGCCACGGGCCGGCCGCTCTTGCTGGTGCATCGCGACGTCTCGCCGCAGAACGTGATGGTGAGCTGGGAGGGCGAGGTCAAGCTCATCGACTTCGGCTTGGCGGCCTCGTCGCTCAAGATCGAGCAGACCTCGCCAAACGTGGTGATGGGCAAGCTCGCCTACATGGCGCCCGAGCAGGTGCGCGGCGAGCGCGTCGATGGGCGCGCCGATCAGTTCGCGGTCGCCGTCATGCTCTACGAGGTGCTGGTGGGCGAGCGCTTCTACGAGGGCAGGAGCCCCTACGAGATCTGGGGCTTGGCGGCGCAGGGCGGCTATCGTCCGCGCGGCTGGGACGTGCTCGACGCCGAGGTGCGCGCCATCCTCGAGCGGGCGCTCGCGGCCACGCCGGGCGGCCGCTACGACACCTGCCTGGAGATGCGCGAGGCGCTGCAGGCCTACCGTTATGCGCGCGGGCTGCACGGCGACTCGCCCATGCTGCGCGCGCTCATGCAGAAGGTGTTCGCGCCCGACATCGACGAGAGCAAGAAGACCATGGCGCTCTTGTCGGCGGCGCGCCCAAAGGTGGCGGTGGCCGGCGTGGTGGCTCTGGGTATGGAGTCCACCATGTCGATCGCGCGCGCGCCCTCGCTGCCGAACGCGCGATCTCCCGACATCCCCGTGGTGCGCGAGCCCACCGAGCCGACCCAGCAGATGCTCAAGCAGCTCGCGGGCCAGCAGCAGCGCGCGCCCGTGCTCGTCGTCGCCGCCGTGATCGCGCTGGTGGGCGCGGTGGTGGGCGTGGTGGTGGCGCGGCAGCTCGGCGGGCCCGCAGAAGATCCCGACCAGTACGCCGATGTCACCAACGCCGGGTCCGCGCTGCCGCTGGTGCCCTCGGTCGACGCCGGTACGGCGCTCCAGATGGACGCTGGCGTCGCTGGCGTGGCGCCGCTCGTCGACGGGGGGAGCGTCGCGGCGGGGCCGCCCGACGATCCCGCCGACAAGAACACGCGTGACAAGCGTAACGGCAAGCGCGCCACGCCGAAGCGCCCGCCGCCGCCCGAGCCCGCGCCACCCGACCCCGTGGTGGCTCCGCCGCCCTCGCCCGTCGTCGGACGTGCCTGGGGCGAGCTCGGCTGGCCCGCGCGCGTCGACGAGCTCGCGCGCCGCTGCGCCAACCAGCCCTGCGCCGCCGCAGTGGCCGAGCACCGCGGCGACTACGGCGAGATCGCGCCCGAGCTGCTCATCCAGTGGAAGGCCGCGGTGCACGCGTGCTGGGAGCGCTGTGGGCTGCCGGAGTAGCGACCGCCCGGGTATCGCGCACGAGCCGCTGTCGTCGCTGCAGTGAGGCCCACCGCCCGCCGCACGATCCTCAGCGCTTGCGCGCCACCAGGTGCACCACCCGCTCGCGCTTCTGCGAATCGGGCACCGGCACCGTGGCCTGCACCGCGTAGCCGAGGCCCTCGAGCCAGCGCGACAGGCCGCTCACGTCGTAGCGCCGCGAGTAGAGCATGGTGCAGGCGCGCCGCTGCTCTTCGAAGACCAGGTCGTGGCAGAAGTTGAGCGAGCCCGGCACGCGGCTGGTCTCGTCGTTCTCGCGCACCCAGACGCGCGTGTGCAGGTCGCTGGGGCGGCGGCCGTGGGCGGCGTCCCAACGTCGGTAGGGTCCTTCGAGCAAGAGGCGCCGGTTCGCCTCGGGGGCGGTCAGCTCGCCGCGCGCCGGCAGCGTCATGCGGAACAGCGGGTCGTCCTCGACGCGCTCGAGCCGCAGCGCGACCTCGAGCCACAACAGGTCGCCGGGGCGGATCAACGAGGACAAGCGCTCCCTGATCAGCACCTCTTCGTCGCGCACGTTGCCGAACACGTTGCCGAGCATGGCCACGATGCGCACGCCGTTGTGGTGCGCCGTGGGCAGGCGCCGCGCGAACGAGAGCGGGCCCTCCTCGAAGTCGGCGCAGAAGGGCAGCACCTGCACCGCGCGCTTGCGGCAGGCCTTGGTGCCGCTGACCAAGAGCGGGATCGAGACGTCGACCAGCGCCACCGCGAACCAGGGCAGCCCGAGCGCAGCGATACGCGCGGCGATGAGCGCCTCCTTGGCCGCCTCGCCGGGGCCAAGGGAGATCAGGTCGAGCCCCCGCCGCTTGTCGATGACGCCGTCGTCGATGAGCTGCTGGGCGCAGGCGTCGACGCCCTTGAGCCAGCAGCCCTGGTCGCAGCCGGCGCGCATCAGGTTCTCCCAGGCGAGCGCGCCCTGGGAGTCGAAGTAGAGGAAGCGATGGCCGAGGTAATCCCAGGTGACGCGGTCGTGGAACTGGCGCTGGAGGGCGACCGGGCTCGACCCCTCCTCGATCTCGAGCGCCAGCAGCCCACCGTCGTGCGACTCGCCGAGGGCGCGGGCTTGCTCGCGCAGCTCGAGGATGCGTTGGGCCAGGCCGTCCTTGATGGCCGCCAGCGTCTGCACCTTGAGCTCTTGGGTGGCGCCGCTCTTCCAGTTGTCGATGTTGTCGATGGAGACACCGGCCAGCGCCGCCAGCTCCCGATCGCTCTCGACGCCGAGGGCGGCCGCCGTGTGCAGCAGCAGGTCGACGAGCTGGCTCTTCGGGCCGGCGCCCTTCTTGGCCATGCCTCAGGTTACCCGGAAAGCCCAGTGCGCTGATCGCGCGCTGCGGCGATCGACGCGCACGGGCGTTCTGGGACGCGCCCCCGGGGTGTCGCGCTCATCCCGGCCCGCCCGGGTTACCGACGCCGCCGTGACTGCCGCCGCTGCCGCCGGAGCTGGCGCCGCTGTCGTTCGATCCGCCCTTGGAGCCGCCGGACGATCCGTCGGATGAACCGCCGGACGAACCACCAGACGATCCGCCGGACGAGCCGCCGGTGCCGCAGGTGTCGTCGACCCAGGGGTTGAGCTCGGCGCCGCCGCCCTTGCTGGGCGGGATCTCGCCCTCGCCGAGCTCGCGGTGGTAGCCCGGGCAGATATAGGCCAGGCCGCAGGGCAGGCAGTCTTGGCCCTGGCGCTCGACGACGCCCTCCTGGCTGGCAGTGACGATGAAGGAGTCGGCGTTGGCCCAGTCGTTCTCGAAGTCACCGAAGCAGTCGTACAGGACGTCGGTGAGCAGCTCGCCGGGCTCGCCGTCCGCGTCGAGGTGCACGCGCTCGAGCACGCGCTCGTCGAGCGGCCCGAGGAAGCGCGCGATGTGCACGTCGAGGTCGATGTCCAGGCGGCGCACGTTGAGATCCGCCAAGGTCACGTCGAGCACGATCCGTGGCCCGGCCTCGGCGCTGCCGGTGACGTCGTCGGCAGCGCCGTTGGTGGCTGCGTCGTCGACGGGGGCACCGCAGGCGGCGGCCAGGATGGTGAGCGCGAGCAGGGGTGAACGCATCGGTGCCTCCAGGTGATGGTGGCACTCTGCCGGAGTCCAGGCGCCCCCGCGGGGGGAAAAACCACGCGCGCGCAAGGAAAATGCACCCCTGCGACGCGCAGCGACGCCGCACGGCCGTGCCGAGCGCGACCACCGTCGCAGCCATCGCAGCGCCCGCTTAAGGCGCCGCGATGCCGATCATCTTCAAGAAGGCGGCCTCGTTGGGCTCGCGCCCGAGGAAGTCCTTGAGCAGCACGCCGGGCTCCACGGTGCGGCCGCGGGCCAAGACGCGCTCGCGGTACTCGCGCCCCACCTTGGGGTTGAGCACGCCCTCGGCGGCGAAGCGCGTGAACATGTCGGCGGCGAACACCTCGCTCCACAGGTAGCCGTAGTAGCCGCCGTCGTAGCCGCCCATCATGTGGCCAAAGGTGCCGGCGAAGTGCGCGCCCTTGTCTTCGGGCAGCTTCATCACCTCGGCCCAGCTCTTCTTGGCCACAGCGTCGGCGCTGAGCTTCTTGGCCGCGTCGGGCGCGATGGCGTGGATCGAGGAGTCGAAGCTGCCCAAGAAGACCTGGCGCGAGTAGCGCACGCCAGCGTCGAACTTGCGCGCCGCGGCGAGCTTGTTGGCCAGCTCGGCGGGCAAGGGCTTGCTCGGGTCCTTGGGGTCCGCCGAGATGCGCGCCAGCACCTCGGGCTGGTAGGCCCAGTTCTCGAGCATCTGCGAGGGTGCCTCGACGAAGTCGAGCGCCGTGCGCGTGCCCGACTGCTGCGCGTAACGCGCGGTGGTGAGCGACTCGTGCATGACGTGGCCGAACTCGTGGAACAGCGTGTCCACCTCGTCCATCGACAAGAGGCCGGGCTTGCCCTCGTTGGGGGGCTGGAAGTTCACCACCAGCGCGGCCTGCGGCACGCGGTAGCCGCCCGGCACCGCGTGGCCGGCGGCCAGCGTGAACTCCGCCGCGTGGCCGTACTTGCCGTCGCGCGGGTAGAGGTCGAGGTAGAACTTGGCCACCAGCGCCTTGGTGGCGGCGTCCCTCACCTCGTAGAGCTTGACGCCCTCGAACCACACGTCGGGCTTGGCCACCTCACGCAGCTCGATGCCGAGCACCGTGGCGTACACATCGAACATGCCGCGCAGCACCTTGTCGGCGGGGAAGTAGGCACGCACCGCCTCGTCGTCGATGGCGAAGTCCTTCTTCTTGATCTGGTTCATGTAGTAGCGCCAGTCCCACGCGTTGATGACGGCGCTCTTGCTCTTGGCGTCGCCGGCCTTGAGCGCGGCCATCTTCTTCGTGTCGCTTTGGAGCGCGGGCTCGAGGCCCTTCTTCATGCGGCCGAGGAAGGCCTGCACGGTGGCCGCGTCTTTGGCCATGCGATCGCCGGCGACGTAGTCGGCGTGCGTCTGGTACCCGAGCAGCTTGGCGCTGTCGGCGCGCACCTTGATGGCCTCGTCGAGCAGCGCGAGGTTCTCTTTGCCGCCCCGGTTCATGAACGCGGTCTCCATCTTCTTGCGCGTGGCTTCCTTCGACGCGTTCTCCATCACCGGGTAGTAGTCGGGGTACTTGGTGCTGAGGACGTAGACGCCCTTCTTGGCCTTGTCCTCGTGCGCCGCGATGAAGTCATCAGGTAGGCCCGCCAGGTCGGCCTTGGTGTACTCGACCTTGGTGGCGTCCTCGTTGAGGTTCTTTTGGAAGCGCGTCTGCAGCTCCGTCAGGCGCGAGCGCAGCTCCACCAGCTTGGCGCGGTCGGCGTCGGACAGCTCGAGGCCGTTGCGCTTGAAGTCGCGCATGGTGATCTCCACCAAGCGCTGCTGCTCGTCGTCGAGCTTGGCGCCCTTGCCCGCGTTGTCGAGGAAGCCCTTCATGGCGAGGTAGAGGTCTTTGCGCGCCGACACGGCCACGCTCCACTTGCCGGCGCGCTCCTCGCACGCGGCGCCGGCGTCGCGCACCTCGGCCTGCGGGTGCACGTCCTTCATGAACGACAGGCGCGCGATGGCCTCGTTGTAGTCGCCCAGGATGGCGTCGAGGGCCTCGAACGAGTCCTTGAAGGTGCGCTTGGCGTCGGGGACGGCCACCAGCGCGGCCAGCTTGGCCTCGGCGTCTTTCTCGGCCTTCTCGCACGCCGCGCTCAGCTCCGCGGGGGTGTAGCGCGAGCGTAGCGGCGGCACGTCGACCGCAGCGGCGCGTGGGGCGGCCAGCGCGGAGGAGCACACCAGGCTCGCGGCCAGGGTGGCGAACAGGAGGGAGGAGATCGGGGGGGTGCGCATGGTGTCGCTTGTAGGGCGTGCTCGCGCGCGCAGGCAACGGGCTTCCGCAGTAAGGTGGCCACGTGAGGGAGGCAGCATGATCGTCGGTAAGCGCGTGCTGCTGCGCGCCATGGAGCGGGGCGACCTGCCGCGCGTGCAGCGCTGGATGAACGACCCCGAGGTGCTGCGGCGCATCTACACCTATCGGCACCTGTCGCTCGACGCCGAGGAGCGCTGGCTGCAGCAGATGGGCGAGAGCAGCAGCGACTTCGTGTTCGCCATCGATACCCACGACGGCACGGGCGCGGCCATCCACATCGGCACCACCGGCATCCACCACGTCGACTGGAAGAACCGCACCTGCATGGTGGGCATCGTGCTCGGCGAAGCGCGCCACCGTGGCCAGGGCCTGGGCACCGAGGCCATGCACCTCGTGGTGCGCTACGCCCACCAGGAGCTCGGGCTGCACCGCGTGGAGCTCGAGGTCTATCCCTTCAACCAGCCGGCCATCAGGAGCTACGAGAAGCTCGGCTTCCGCCTCGACGGCACGCGGCGCGCGGCGACCTTCCGCGAGGGCAAGTTCCAGGACGTGTTGGTGATGAGCGTGCTGCCCGGCGAATTGCTTTCGGCGTAGCGACCAGCGCATCGCACCTGCGACACCGTTGTCGCTGCGGTGCCGGTCGAGGTTTCGTCGGCACCCGCGGCCCACACAGATCAAGCGCGGCATCGCCAATGCACCGGCGCGCGGCAGTTTCGCCGCGTCCTTGCCGGAGCACCCATGCGTTTGATGTCAGCTACCTTCGCAGTCCTCCTCGGTGTCGCAACGCCGTGCTGCATCCTCGTCGACGTCGAGCGCGCGGGTGCGCCGGGTGCGGCGAGCGAACAAGAGCGCATCTGCTCCGCGCGCCATGGCGGAGAGTCGGACCACCTGGTGGGCGAGCGCTGGTTCGATCGCACCGACTGGTGCACCTGCGTCTCGCTGGCCGGTGTGCCCGAGACGCGCTGCCGCGACACCTGTGCGGACGACGGCGTGCGCTACTCAGACACCGAGGGCGTGGTGTGTCGTTGCGACCTGATGACTCGGCAGCTCGATTGCGCCGCCGACGCGAACGACGGCGAGTGCCCCTGCCTGTGCGAGGACCCGGACGACGACGGCATCTGCGGCTGAGCGCTCAGCGCGGACGCGGGCACGAGCACCTTGGCGCGTTCGCGTCACCGCATGGCGCGCGCATGGCAGCGAGCGTCGCTCCCGCGCGGCAGGGTGCCGCGCATGAACGTGGTTGTCCCGCAACGCCGCAGCACGCTCGTCACCGGCGCCGCCTCGGGCATCGGTCGCGCCTTCGCCACTGCGCTGGCGGCGCGCGGCGATCGGGTGGTGGCCCTGGATGTCGACGAGGAGGCGCTGGCGGTGTTGGCCCACGACCTCGGTGGCGACGTGGTGACGCACGTCGTCGATCTGGCCGCGCCCTCCGCCATCGAGCGCCTGCGCGAGCACCTGGCCGCGCACGAGCCCGCCCTCGATCTGGTGGTGCACTGCGCCGGCATCCTGGGCGCCGGCGCGTTCGCCGATCAGCCGCACGCCGAGTTCGCGCGCGTGGTGCAGGTGAACCTGCTCGGTACCGTGCACCTCACGCACGCCTGCTTGGCGCAGCTCGCGCGCGCGCGCGGCACCGTCGTGGTGCTGGCGTCGACGGCGTCCTTGCACGGCTGGCCGCTGTTGGCCGCGTACTCGGCCGCCAAGGGCGCGGTGGAGCACTGGGCCGAGGCGGTGCGCCCGGAGCTGCGCCGCCACGGCGTTTGGCTCACCACGGTGTTCCCGTTGCTCGTCGACACGCCCATGTTGCAGCGGGGCAGCGTCCCGCCCATCTTGCGCGGCCGCCGCGTCAGCGCCGAGCAGGTGGTGACGCGCACCCTGCGCGCCGTCGAGCGTCGACGCGCGCGCCTGTTCGTGCCGGCGCTGGCTCGACTGGTGGCGGTGCTGCACGGCGTGGCGCCGCGCGCCCTCGACTGGTGGGGCGCCTGGCGCGGTCTGCCACCGGCAACGAGGAGCATGACATGAGCGATCTCGATCGCGAGGGCCTGTATCGATCGCTGCGCCGCATCCACGCCTTCGAAGAGGCGGTGCGCTCGCTCTGGAACGAGGGGCGCATCTCCGGCGAGATGCACCTGTGTCGCGGCGAGGAGGCCGTGGCGGCCGGCGTGATGGCGCATCATCGCGAGGGCGACGCCGTGTCCTGCGATCACCGGCCTCACGGACAGTTCGTCGCGCGCGGCGTGCCCCTCGTCGACGTGCTGGCCGAGCTGCTCGGCGACGAGCGTGGCCTGTGCGCCGGGCGCGGCGGGCACATGCACCTGTTCTCGCGGCGGCATTTGATCGCCACCACCGGCATCGTGGGCGCGCCCGCGCCGCTCGGCGCCGGCTTCGCGCTCGCGCTCATGCGCCTGCGCCCCGGCGCCGCCGCGTTCGCCTTCGGTGGCGATGGCGCTGCGAACCAGGGGCTCTTCCTCGAGACCCTCAACCTCGCGTCCGCCTGGCGGCTGCCGCTCTTGCTCGTGTGCAAGGACAATGGCTGGGCCGTCACCACCTGGTCGAAGGACGTCAGCGCCGGCGATCCCGTGGCGCGCGCGCGCGCCTTCGGGCTCGTGGCCGAGCACGTCGACGGCATGGACCCGCTCGCCGTCTGGCACGCCACCGATCGCTTGTTGGCGCACGTGCGCGCCGGGCGCGGCCCCGCGTACTTGCACGCGCGCTGCGCGCGGCTCGACGGGCACTTCCTCGGCGATCGCATGGTGCGCGCCGCGCGCGACCTGCACGAGGGCGCCGACATGGGGCGCGTCGTCGTGCAGAGCGCCACCGAGCGGCGCGGCGGCCGCGCGCGCGATCGCGCGCGCGCGCTGCTGCGCATGGGTCGGCAGGTGGTGCGCCTCAAGCGCGGGCTCGGGGGCGGCAACGATCCCACGCGCCTGCCGCCGGGCACGCTCGGGCTCGACGCCGGCGCGCGCCGCCGCATCGACGACGAGGTGGCGGCCGAGATCGGCGCGGCCGTGCGCGCCGCGACCCAGGAGGCTGCATGACGCGCATGATCTTCGAAGAGGCCATCGACCTCGCCATCGCCGACGCCATGGCGGCCGACGAGCGCGTGCTGCTCTTGGGCCTCGACGTGCCCATGCTGCGCGCGGGCTTGTACGCGCGCTTCGGCGCGCGGCGCGTGCTGGCCGCGCCCATCAGCGAGGGCGCGTACCTGACGGCGGCGGTGGGCGCGGCCATGGCGGGCTTGCGTCCCGTCGTCGAGATCATGATGGTCGACTTCATCACCGTAGCCCTCGACGCGCTCTTGAACCACGCGGCGAAGCTCGAGGCCTTCACGCACGGCCGTTGGCGCTGCCCGCTGGTGGTGCGCAGCGCGTGCGGCGCCGGCTACGGCGACGGCGGCCAGCATGGGCAGGCCCTGTGGGGCCTGCTCGCCAGCATCCCGGGCCTCGGCGTGGTGGTGCCGTCCACGCCCGACGACGCCTACGGCCTGACGGCGTCGGCGCTGGCGCACGACGGGCCGGTGGTGGTGCTCGAGCACAAGCTCTTGACCAAGAACTGGCTCGAGTTCGTCGGCAGCGGCGGACGCCCGGGCCTCTCCTTCGACGTGCCCGCCGCCGGCCACGAGGGTGAGGTACGCCGCGCGCCGGTGCCGCTGGGGCGTGCCGCGTGCCGGCGCGCCGGTGACGACGTCACGTTGGTGTCGCTGGGCGTGTCGGTGCACCGCGCGCTGGCAGCGGCTGCGCTGCTCGGCGCCGAGGGCATCTCCTGCGAGGTGCTCGACCTGCGCAGCGTGCGCCCCCTCGACGTCGACGCGGTGGTGGCCTCGGCGCGCCGCACCGGGCGCGTGCTGGTGGTCGACGAGGACTATCGCCAATTCGGCTTGTCCGGAGAGATCGCGGCGCTCATCGCCGAGCACGGCGTGAGCGCGCGCTTCGCGCGCGTGTGCACCGACGACACCATCCCCTTCGCGCGCCACCTCGAGGAGGCGGCGCTGCCGAGCGTGGGGCGCATCGTCATGGCGGTGCGCCGCCTGCTCGCCGAACGCGCGCGCGCCACGCGCTCGGCGTCTGCCCCGTGCGCCGTCGAAACAGCGCCGTGAAGTGCTGCAACGACGCGCACCCCACCTCGAGGGCGATGGTGGTGATGGGCGCGTCGCCGCTCGCCAGCAGGCGCTGCGCGGCGCGCACCCGCGCGTCGGCCGTTTCGCCTTGGAAGGTGACGCCGACCTCCCCAAGCTTGCGCTGCAGCGAGCGCTCCGACAGCGCCAGCGCGCGCGCCGCGGATCCCAAGCTCGCCGCGAGGTGCGCGTCGAGGTGGGCGCGCAGCGCGAGGAGGGTGGGTGAGGTGCCGAGCACGCTGCGCGTCATCTCCTCGATGGAGCGCTGCGCGTGGCGCGCGTCGAGCCAATCGAGGCCGGCGCCCACGTCGTTGAACACCTGCACGGGGTAGGGGCTCGGCACCACCTGGTAGGCCCCCGCCACCAGGGCGCCGCGCATACCGCCGGGCCGGATGAGCGCCAGGCGCGTGACGGCATGCGCGAGCGCGGCGCCGTTGTCGGTGAGGTAGCGCTGCAAGAGCGCGAAGGCGCCCTCGTCGCCGCCCTCGAGGCCGCTGGCGTCGACGAGCGAGCGGTGCGGCGGCACGCGCGGCTCGAGCTCGTGGACCAGCGAGCGTCCGAGCGCGAGCGCGTCGGCGGCCGAGGGCCGGCCCCACAAGAGCAGGCCCCACAGGGTCGGCTCGACGCAAAAGTGCACCGACGTCGCCCGCGCCAGGAAGCGCCCCGCGGGCCGTCGGGCGAACTGGCTGGCAGTGGCCGCCACCAGCGCGGGCGCGTTCACGTCGTCAGCGCCGCGCGCAGGGCATCGAGCTCGGCCGCGGACAAGGCTGGGCTGTGGGCCTGCACCTTCGCCAGCAACGCCGGCGCGTCGTCGCCGGTGTGGGCGCAAGCGCAGGCGGGGTGGAGGTAGCCAGCGCCGCGCGTCATGAAGGACCCGGTGTCGACCTCACGCTCGACGGCGACGCGCAGCTCGCCTTTGGCGATGGGTTGGTGACAGGCGAGGCAACTGGCGCGCCCGGTGCTGGCGCGCTCGGCGTAGGGGAAGGAGTGGGGCTTCTCGGTGGACGCCGAGGCCTTGGCGCTGGCCTCGAGCTCCGCGCGGGTTGGCACCTCGACGGTGGTGGCGCCGAGCGCGGCCAGGAGCTCGGCCGGCCGCTTCTTGGCGGCGCATGCGAGGTGGTGCCACACGTGCGTGGTCTCGCCGCCCGCGAACTGGTTCGCCACCTCTTCGCCCAGGCGCAGCTCACCCTTGGCGATGGGCTGCTTGCAGGTGCGACAGGCGGCGCGCCCGGACTTCGCGGCCTCGATGATGTGCGCCATGGCGATGACCTCCTGCGGGGAACGCTGGCACCGGGGTGGTGCAGCTGAAAAGGGGTGCTGTAGGCTCGAGCGATGGGTGAGAACGAACGCGCCATCGAGGTGCTGCGAGCACAGCTCTCCGACAACCCCGAGGACACCCGCGCGCTCTTGCGGCTCGGCGATCTGCTGGTGCGCACGGGGAAGCCCGATGAGGCCGCCGGGCCCTACTGGCGCGCCGCCGACCTCTACGAGCGCGATGGCTTCTTC
>JADZDP010000118.1 GCA_020850995.1 Deltaproteobacteria bacterium | reverse complement strand
CTGCTCGATCAGCACCACAAGTGGACCACGCGCCTGTGCTTCAACGCGCAAGAGGAGATCTGGCGCGCCACCACCGACGAGCTCGAGCAGGTGGCACAGCGCGCCCCCGCGCTCGTCGAGCACCTGCAGCCGCCCTGCGGCCAGCGCCGGCGCGCGGGCGTGACGCCCTTCTGCCCCGAGGGCGATCGCTTCTGCGGCCAGCCGGTATGGCAGCAAGCGCGCAGCCAGTACCTGCGCGTGCTGTAGGGACCCATGCCAAGCCAGGAGCGAGCCGCGCTCGTCGCCGCGCTCGGCGACATCCTCGGCGGCGCCGCCACCGAGGCAGTGGTAGCGCGCACCCTGCGCGCGTTGGCGCTCGATCGCCGCGGGCGTCGACGGGTGGCGCGCACGCTCTTTCGCGCCAGCGTGCTGCGTCTGCGCCTCGCGTTCCTGGCGGGCAAGAGCGAGCCCGCCGCGCTCCTCGACGCCCTCGCGTGCGACGAGGAACACCGGGACCAGCACGGCTCCGACGAACCGCGCTGGCCCAACGACCCCCTCCTGCGCCTGTCGGTCGAACAGAGCTGCCCCGGGTGGCTGTGCGCCCACCTCGTGAGCGCGCTCGGCGACCACGACGCGCGCGCCTTCCTCGAGGCATCGAACCGGCCGGGGCCAAAGACCCTGCGCGCCAACGAGCTGCGCACCACGCGCGCTGAGCTCGCCGCCGAGCTGGCTGCCGAGGGCATCGCCACGCGCGCGGGCGCGTTGTCGCCCTGGTCGCTCATCGTTGAGGAGCCCGATGACGACGACGCGCCACCACCGAGCCTGACGGCCACGCGCGCCTGGCGCGCGGGGCGCTTCGAGATCCAAGACGAGTCGAGCCAGTGGTGCGCGCTGGCATGCGGCGCGCGCCCCGGTGAGGTCGTGCTCGACCTGTGCGCAGGCCGTGGGGGCAAGGCCTTGGCGCTGGCCGCATGCATGGGGGGCCAGGGTGCGCTGTGGCTCCACGACGTCGACCAACGCGCCCTCGGCCACGCCATGGCGCGGCTGCAGCGCGCCGGCGTGCGCGGCGCGCGCGTGGGGCTGCCACCGCCAGGGAGCGCCGATCTCGTGCTGGTCGACGCGCCCTGCTCGGCGCTCGGCCCGCTGCGCCGCTCGCCCGACCTGCGCTACACGCTCACGCCCGCCGCGCTCAGCGCCTTCCCACCACGCCAGGCAGCGCTGCTCAACGAAGGAGCCCGCTTCCTGCGCCCCGGCGGCCGCCTGGTCTACGCCACCTGCACGGTGCTGCCCGAGGAGAACCAGGCGGTGGCGCACAGCGTCGACGGCGCGGTGCTCCTCGAGCGCACCCTCCTGCCCCACGTGGAGGGCTGTGACGGCTTCTACGTGAGCGTGCGTGCCAGCGTGCGGTGAGGGTGCTACAGCCGCCCCCCGATGGCGTGGCTGGCGCGGCTGATCGTTCGCTTGCGATACGTGGTGGTCGCCGTCTACGCCCTTATCGCCGTGGTGTGCGCCAGCTTCGGCGCCGGCGTGCTCGCCGAGCTCAAGCCCGGCGGCTTTCGCGACCCCACCGCCGAGTCGACCATCGCAGCCGAGCGCGCGCGCCACTTCACCAGCGGCGATCTGGTGGTGATCTATCGCGCCATCAGCGGCACCGTCGACGACGTCGAGGGCTGGGCGGCGCTGGTGCCCGCGCTCACGCGCGCCGAAGAGGACCCGTCGGTGGAGAAGGTGGTGTCGTTCTTCACCACCGGCGCGCCCTGGTTGTTGTCGAAGGACCGCACCTCGACCGTGGTGCTCATCACGCTGCGCGGCAGCGACCTCGAGAAGGTGGCCGCCTCGCAGCGCCTGCTCGGCGTGCTGAGCGCCGAAGGCTTCGCGCTCACGCGCGGCGGCTACGCGCCGGTGTTCGACGCCATCACCAGCACCGTCGAGCACGACCTGCGCCGAGCCGAGCTCTGGGCCATGCCGCTGACGCTCCTGCTCTTGCTCTTGCTGTTCCGCTCGCTCATCTCGGCGGCGCTGCCCGTGATCTTGGGCGGCGTGGCCGTCTCCATCACGCTGGCCATCCTGCGCGCCCTCGATCACGTGGGCGAGGTGACCATCTACGCCGCCAACGTCGCCACCATCCTCGGCCTCGGCCTGGCCATCGACTATGCGCTGTTCGTGCTCATGCGCTACCGCGAGGAGCTGCCGCGGGTGGGTGAGCGCCGCGCGGTGGTGCGCGCCATGGCCACCGCCGGCACCGCGGTGGCCTTCTCCGGCGCCACCGTCGCCGTCAGCTTGTGCGGGCTCTTCCTCTTCCCGCACGGCATGCTGCGCTCGGTGGCCGTGGGCGGCATCGCGGTCACGCTCGCCACCGTGGTGCTCGCCACCACGCTCTTGCCTGCGCTCTTGGCGCTCTTGGGCCACCGCATCGACGCCCTCAAGATCCCCTTCGGCTTGCCCTTGCCCGACGAGGACGAGGCTAAGGCGCTCGAGCACGGCGTCTGGCCGCGCATCGCGCGCCTGGTGATGGCGCAGCCGGTGCTGGTGGGCACAGCGGTGGTGCTGGTACTGGTGGCGTGCGCCACGCCCTTCGCGCGCTTCTCGCCGTCCATCGCCGACGCGCGCGCCCTGCCGCGCGGCATGGAGGCGCGCGAGAGCTTCGAGGCCGTCGAGCGCGAGTTCTTGCCGCACCTCGGTACGCCTCACGAGCTGCTGGTCACCTGGCCCACGGCGCCGCTCGGCGGCGATGATCTGACGGCGCTCCTCGCCTACGCGCGGCGCCTCGCCAGCGTGCCGGGCGTGGCGCGCGTGACCTCGCCCGAAGACGCGTTCCCCGGCGAACCGTCGCGCGCCGTCAGCGCCATGCTCGCCACCGACGAGGCCGGCGCCGCCTTGCGCGGCCTGTTCGTGCAAGGCGACACCGCGCGCTTGGCCGTGCTGTCGAGCTTCGCCGTCGACGACGAGCGCTCCCTCGAGCAGCTCGATCTCTTGCGCAGCGTGGCGCCGCCACCGGGGGCGCGCGTGCTGGTGGGCGGCCAGAGCGCCTGGGTTGCCGACGTGCGTGACGCGCTGCTGCGCTACACGCCGCGCATGGTGCTGTTCATCGCCGTCGCCATGCTGGTGGTGCTGCTTGGGCTCTTTCGCTCGGTGGTGCTGCCGCTCAAGGCCGTGGCCATGAACCTCTTGTCGCTCACGGCCAGCTTCGGCGCCATCGTGTGGATCTTCCAAGACGGGCGCTTCACGACGCTGCTGCAGTACGAGCCGCTCGGCACCACCGAGTCGACGGTGCCGGTGCTGATGTTTGCCATCGTGTTCGGGCTCTCCATGGACTACGAGGTGCTCTTGCTCTCGCGCATTCGCGAAGAGTACGTCGCCACGGGCGACAACACGCGCGCCGTCGAGCGCGGCCTCGCGCGCACCGGGCGCTTGATCACCAGCGGCGCGCTGCTCTTGGTCACCGTGGTGCTGTGCTTCGCCACCTCGCGGCTCGTGCTGATCAAGACGCTCGCCGTGGGCATCTCCTTCGCGGTCTTGCTCGACGCCACCATCGTGCGCTCGCTCTTGGTGCCCGCCACCATGCGGCTGCTCGGGCGCTACAACTGGTGGGCGCCGTCGTTCCTGCGCAAGCTGTGGGAGTAGAGCTCAGCTCTTCTCGTCGCTCGGCTGACCCGCGGCGCCCTCGGCCGGCGGCAGCGTCGGCGCGGGATTCTCGTCGGGCGACACGGGGGCGGGCGTGCCCCGGCGCACCGCGTCTTGCGCCATGATGTTCTGCAGCTCGGCGCGCGACTCTTGCGCCGTCTGGATGAGCGCCGCTTGATCGTGGTGCACCAGGTGTTGGCGGCGCAGGATCTCGTGGTCGGCGCGCTGGAAGGCGTCGGCGACGGCCTGCGCGTCCTCGCGGCTCGAGCCCAAGGACACCAGCACCTCCTCGCCCATCTTGAGCGCCGACCAGAAGGTCTCGCGGTTGAGCGTCTCGACGCCGAGGTCCATCAAACGATAGGCGTGGTCGCGGTTGCGCGCGCGCGCGAACATGGGCAGGCCGGGGAAGGCGCGCTTGACCACCGCGGCGGTACGCACGCTGGCATCGATGTCGTCGATGGCGAGCACGAAGGCGCGCGCTTGATCGGCGCGCGCGGCGCGCAGCAGGTCGAGGCGCGAGGCGTCGCCGTAGTAGGCCTTGTTGCCGAATTTGCGCACGAAGTCGATGTGCTCGGGAGAGACGTCGAGCGCCGTGTAGCGGTGGCCGGCGGCAGCCAGCACGCGCGCCACGATCTGCCCGTAGCGCCCGAAGCCGGCCACGATCACCGGGTGCTTGGCGTCGTCGAGCGCGTCGAAATCGCGCGCGTCTTTGTGGGCCAGGCGCTGCAGCAGGCGATCGGCGATCACCATGGCCAGGGGCGTCACGGCCATCGACGTCGACACCAGCACCACCAAGAGGTCCACCAACGGAGCGTCGAGCACGCCGGCGTTGGCCGCCACGGCGAAGAGCACGAAGCCGAACTCGCCGCCTTGCGACATGGCCACCGCGGTCAGCGTGCGGCCGCGCAGGTCCCATCCGGCGAAGCGGCCGAGCGCCAGCAGGACGACGATCTTGATGAGCAGCAGGCCGAGCACGCCGCCGGCCACCGCCCAGGGGCGATCGACGAACAAGTGCACGTCGACCATCATGCCGATGGCCATGAAGAACAAGCCGAGCAAGAGCCCCTTGAAGGGCTCCACGTTGGCCTCGAGCTCGTGGCGGTACTCCGAGTCGGCGAGCAACACGCCGGCCAAGAAGGCGCCCATGCCCATCGACAGGCCCACCAGCGACATGAGCGCGCCCGTGCCCACCACGATCAGCAGGGCCAGCGCCACGTTGACCTCGTGCGCATGGGCGGCGGCGATGGCGCGAAAGAGCGGTCGCGTGACATAGCGGCCACCCACGACGATGAGCGCGATGAGGCCGACCGCCTTGAGCACCGCCAGCGCGCTGTCGCCCACGCTCATCTCGCCGGTGCCAGCGAGCAGCGGCATGACGGCGAGCATGGGGATGACCGCGATGTCTTGGAACAAGAGGATGGCGAAGCCACCGCGTCCAGAGGGCCCGTGCGCCTGGCCACGCTCGGCGAGGAGCTGCATGGCGATCGCCGTCGACGACAGAGCGAGGCCGAGGCCCGCCACCACGGCACCCGTGAGGGGCACCCCCACCAGGGCCAGGGCGCCGGCCACCAGGATCGCGGAGGCGATCACCTGCGCGTTGCCGAGCCCGAACACGTCGCGGCGCAGCTCCCACAGGCGGCGCGGCTCGAGCTCGAGACCCACCAGGAACAAGAAGAACACCACGCCGAGCTCGGCGAAGTGCAGGATGTTCTCGCCGTCCTCGACGAATCCGGCGGCATGCGGCCCGATGATCACGCCGGCCACCAGGTAGCCGAGGATGGCGCCGAGCTTGAAGCGCTTGAACAGCGGCACGGCCACGCAGGCCGCCACCAAGAGCACGATGGCCTGTTGCAGGAGCGACACGACAACCCCGTTCCCCCGACCCATCACATCCGGCAGGGTGGCGCGCAACTACCGCCGACGAGCGCATGATGGACGGCTACCCGAGCGACACCCCACGCGACCATCGCACCTCGCTCCTCGAGCTCGCACACGCGGCGTTCGAGCACCGCCTGGTGCGCCTCGCCCTCGTCGTGTTGGTGGTGCTCTCGTTGGTGCCCCTCGACGGCGTGGCCGACGCGCTCTTGCGCCCGGTGTTCATCGTGGTGTTCGGCGGCGAGCTCCTGGTGCGCTGGGCGTGGTGGCGCGCGCGCCCGCAGGCCCTCGGCGCCGTCCAGATCGCGCTGGCGGCTGCCGACGTCGTCGCCTTCCTCAGCTTCCTCCCCATCGACGCCCTGGTGGGCGAGGAGCGCGCCCACCTGCTGGCGCTCTTGCGACTCACGCGCTTGCTCATGCTGCTGCGCTTCGCGCGCGCGCTGGCCATCGACATCTACGCCATCGTCACGCGACGCGAGCAACTGCAGCAATTCGGGCTGGTCACGGGCGCGGTGTTGTTCCTCGCCTTCGTCAGCGCCGCCATCCTCACCCAGCTCGCCATCCCCCACGACGTCGACAACGCCAGCTCCTTCCTCGATCAACTCTGGTGGTCGTTTCGCCAGATCGAGAGCCCCGACAACCTGGTGCGCTCGCCGCGCGTCAACCTGGTGGTGCTGGCCTTGTCGCTCGGGCTCACCATCACCGGCGTGTTCGTCATCTCCTTCATCATCGGCATCGGCACCAACGTCGTCGACCAGGTGGTGGCGGCCGAGCGCCGGCGCCCGCTGTCGTATCGCGGGCACACGCTGGTGAGCGGCCCCGTCCACGGCAGCGAGGTGCTGATCCGCGAATACGTGCGCATCTACGCCAAGAACCGGCAGATCCCCTCGCCCGAGCGCCTGCTCACCTGGCTCAAGCACGCGAACCCCATGCGCACGGCCAAACAGTTCCCCCGCGTGGCGCTGCTCGGTCGCAAGGCGGAGCCGCCGCCCTTCTTGTGGGAGCCGCTCATGCGCTGGGTGGCCTATCGCGAGGGCGATCCCGCCGAGCCGGCCTCCCTCGACCGCGTGGGCGCCGCCCGCGCCAAGCGCGCCATCCTGCTGGCGCGCGAGGAGCTGGTGCACGAGGCCGACGCGGTGAACATCGCCACGCTGGCCGCCTTCCGCGCCAAGAACCGCGAGGCCCACGTGTTCGTCGAGGTCACCGACTCCGCGGCGGTGCCCTTGGTCAAGCAGGTGGGCGGCAAGGGCACCTTCGCGCTCGACATGCCACGCCTGCTCGGCATGTTGATGTGCCAACACCTGCTCACGCCCGGCATGCAGCGCCTCTATCACGACCTGCTCACCGCCGACGGCAGCGAGCTGTACACCCACGTCTACGTCGACGACGACGAGCGAGCGGCGCTTCGGCGCCACGCCGAGGCCTCGGATTTCGTGGGCTTCGACGCGTTGGCGCGCTTCGCGCTGGCGCGCCACGGTGTGCACCTCATCGGCGTGTTGCTCGGCGATCGCGAGGCCACCCGCGCGGCCTCGGGGGTCGTGCTGGTCGAAGGCCTGGTGCCCTGGCTCAACCCGCACGTCATCGATCCGCTCGACGCGGCGAAGCTCGGCGCGCTTGGCGCCAAGCCCGGCGTGGTACCGCTCGGCAAGCTGCGCGGCGTGGTGGGCTTCGCCGAGAGCTACCTGCCGCTGCAGGCGGTGGGCGCCGACATCGCCCACGGCGCGCACACGCACGTGGCGCCTGAACAGCCCGCCGACGCCACGGTGGAGGCGCTGCGCGTCGCCACCACCTTCGAGATCCCCGACCTGCGACACGTGGCCATGATCGGCGCCTCCGACGCGCTGCCCTCGATGTTGCGCGAGCTCGCGCGCTACGTGCCGGGCGTCGCGGTGACCCTCTTCGTCTCGCAGCGCGACGGCGAGCGCGTGGCGCTGACGCGCCGGCTCGAGCAGCTCGGTGTGGGCTTCGACGCGCGCGATCCCGCGCCGGGGTCCGACGGGTGCACCTTCGAGCTCGAGCGCGGCGGGCGCATCACCATCTACTCCCACGACGGTCCCGACCTGTCGGGCTTCGCCGCGCGCATGCTCGGCGACATCCCGCCGGTCGAGGCCGCCGTGTTCCTGTCGGAGCCCGAGGGCGACGAGCGCGACGCCCGCGTGGCCATGCGCATCCTGCGCTTCGCGCGCCTGCTCGAGGAGGGCAAGGTGCCCCACGGCCCCGCGCTGCACGTGCTGGCAGAATTCTTGTCGATCGAGAAGGGCGCGCGCATCCAGGGCCACCTCGACCCGCGCAGCTGTGGCTTCGCCGACGCGAGCTGCATGCGCCTCACGCTGGTCTCTACCGACACCATCAAGAACTACTTCATGGTGCACAGCGCCTTCGTGCCCGGCGTTGTCGACCTGTACGAGATGCTGCTCGAGGAGCGTGGCCAAGAGATCGTGCGCTTCGCCTTCACGCCGCCCGCGGGCGGGCCCGCCACCACCACCATCCGCGCACTGCAGCGGGCGCTGGCGCCTCGGGGCGCCATCCCCTTCGCCGTTGAGCTTCAAGACCAGCGCCTGTTCCTGGCGCCGCCCGCCTCCCACCCGCTGCCCGTGGCGGAGATTCGGGGGCTGTATGCGGTGGCAGATCAGACCTACACGAGCCGCCTGCCGCAACGCTCCTGATCCTGGCGCATCGAACCCGCTGACGACGCCACCGCGAGGACCACCATGGCCACCCACGCCGCTACCGACGCCACCTTCAACGACCTGGTGGAGAAGAACCCCATCGTGCTCATCGATTTTTGGGCCGAGTGGTGCGGCCCCTGCAAGCGCTTCGCGCCGGTGTTCGAGGCGGCGAGCGACAAGCACCAGGACGTGGTCTTCGCCAAGGTCGACACCGAGGCCGAGCCCGCGCTGGCAGGTGCCTTCGGCATTCGCTCCATCCCTACCTTGATGGTGTTTCGCGACCAGGTGCTGATCTTCCAGCAGGCGGGCTCGCTGCCGGCCGCCGCGCTCGACGAGCTGATCACCAAGGTCAAGGACCTCGACATGGACAAGGTGCGCGCGGAGATCGCCGCGCATGAGAAGAGCCAGTCCGGCGCGGCCTGAGCCGCTGAAGCGCCCCGCAATGACGTCGTTGCGCGCGCGCGCGCGCGGAGTAGCGTGTGCGCCATGTCCCAACCGTTGCGACGTCCCCTCCATCCCTGCGCGCTCGTTCTGGTCCTGCTGATCGGCGCCTCCTGCGGACCGGTGGAGCTGTTCCCCTTCGGCAGTGACGAGTACGACGACCGCGCCCTCGCCGACACGCCGGCCTCCTATCTCCTCGACGCGCTCGGCGAGGAGGGCGTCACCCTCGGCGAGCTGGTGGCGCGCACGCGCGAGGAGCTTGCCTTCGCCGCGCGGCCCGACCCCACGGCGCTGCTGTCGGCCACCAGCGCGCTCGACGATGCGCGCGACACCAGCGGCACCTCGGCGCTGCGGGTGCTCAGCTACAACGTGGCGCTGCTCGACGCCCCCATCTTCTGGGTCATCCCCTACAAGCGCACCCCCACGCTCAACGAGCGCCGCGACGTGCTTCCGGAGCTGGTCTTCGCCACCGGCGCCGACGTCATTTGTTTGCAGGAGGTGTGGCGACGAGAAGACGTCGACGCCTTCCTCGCCCGCGCCGAGACCGACGGCTACCAAGGGCTGGTGCACGAGCGCAACGAGGGCAACGACGGCATCATGGTGTTCGTGCGCGCCGACAAGATCGACGGCGAAGCCACGTTGGCGGAGCACCACGTGTACCTGTCGCAAGACGGGCTCGAGAACTTCCCGGGGCCCGGCATCCGCCGCGGCTGGATGGAGGTGGCCTTCACGCACGTCGACGTGGGCCCGGTGCGCGTGTTCAACACGCACATGCAGGCCTTCCCCGAGAATTGGCTGGGACGCATGCAGCAGGGGCGCGAGCTCGGCATCGCCGCCCGCACCCACGCGAGCGAGGACGAGCTGGTCGTCGTCACCGGCGATCTGAACGCGGGGCCGTACTACACGGCGGCCACCTGGCAGCCGCCCTCGGGCGCCGAGCAGACGGAGTGGTTCCACAACGCCATGAGCTACCCGCTCTTGCTCGCCTACGGAGGCCTCGTCGATGCGGCCGTGATGGGGCGCCCCGCCGAGCTCGCCGCCAGCGACGTCACGCGCGGCGACACGGTGGTGAACGACGCCGCCACCTCGGCCGAGACCCCGGGCGCCGCCGCCGGCTGGTGCGACGAGACGCCCAACGACACCTTCACCGCCACCGACTGCAACCGGCTCTACTTCTTGCAGTACGCGGGCACCGAGTACCCGGCGCGCCTCGACCACGTGCACGTGCGCGATCGCGCCGACCTGGTGGTGAGCTCGTCGCGCGTGGTGTTCACCGACCAGCAGCGCTTCACCAACGTCGACATCGAGCCGAGCGATCACTACGGCGTCGAGGTGGAGATCCTGCTGCGCATGGCGGAGTAGCGCGCTGGCCGCGGCTCGGGCAAGGGCGGCGCCGGCAGCTCGTGGAAGCGCAGGCGTCGATTCGCGCCCAGCTCGATGACGGCGAAGCACTTGGGTTCACCCTGCTCGGCGTAGCTGGTGCGCTCGATGGAGCCGCAGAACACGATCGGCTGGCGCGAACCATCGCCGCGGGTGCGCCACAAGACCTGCCGCCGGTGGATGTGCCCGCTCAAGACGGCATCGAAGTGCTCGGGCAGCGCCTCGAGCGGCACCGTGTCGAGGCGTTGGCGAAAGGTGAAGTTGCCCGGCCCCACAGTGGCGCCCTCGAAGGCCTCGTGCGCGAGCAAGAGGTGAGCGTGCGCCTCCACTGGTGGTGCGCCCCGCGCGGCATCCAAGAGGCGCGCCCGATCGCCCGTGAAGGGCACGCCGGTGACGGCGAGCGTGCCGCCCGCCAGCGCGAACAGCTGCGTCGACGCCTGCGCGAACACGTGGATGTTCGGGTGGCGCAGCAGCAGCGAGGGCGGCAGCACCGAGCGCTCGTGATTGCCCGCGATGAGGCCGAGCGGGATGCCGCCCTCGGCGAAGCGCGCCAAGCGCTGATAGACGCGATCGACGACGACGGGCGGCACGCGCGAGCGGAAGAAGAGATCGCCGCCGTGCAACACCAGGTCGGCGCGCGTGGTGGTGGCGTGGTCGAGCACGCGCTCGAGGTTCTCGAAGAAGCGCTCGCCTCGTCGGTGACGCTGCACGCGCGGGCGGATGGGGAGATCGAAGCCGAGGTGCGTGTCGGAGAGGAAGACCACGCGCATGACGCGGTCAGGTCTGCTTGCGCGCGCGCACTCCGACCATGCTGCCGCCGCCTTGCGCCAGCGCCAGCAAGCGCTGGAAGACAGTGAAGTCACCGTCGGCGGCGAACACCCCGGCCTCGGCGTAGGCGTCGAGATCGACGGTGTGGGCGGGGTCGAGCAGCTCGTGCAGCACCCACTCCTCGCAGTGGATGGCCACGTCCACCTCGTCGTCGGTGGCCTCGGGGAACAGGCCCGGGCGCGCCCCCTGCGTCACCAAGGTCCAGCAGCCGATGCCGGGGATGGAGAGCAGGATGTTGCCGCCGATGGTGCCGATGGCGGCGACGTTCTTGATGCACACCGCTTCGATGCTGTCGACGAAGTCGACCGTCTCCGAGAGGGGCTCTCGGACCTCTTCGATCTCGGCGTCGGACAGCTCGATCATGGTGCGCCAGGGCCGCCTGCGCCGGACCTCGGGGGCCGGCGCAGGCGTGCAGCGATCAGTGGCCGATGGCCGCGGCGCGCTCGATGGACTTGTAGGTCTGGCCACCGGGCTTGAGCGCCATCAGCTTGCTGAAGGCGCGCTCGCCCTCGTCGATGCACATGGTGTCGCGCGGGGGCTGTGCGCTGCCCGACCAACCCCAGCCCTCGTGGCGCATGGACTGGCGCAGGTAGTTGAACACGTCCCAGGTGGCCGCCTTGAACTGGGCCGAGTGCTTCTGGCCCGCGGTGGACGCGAAGTACTGGCGGATCTCGGTGGCGTTGACGCGACCGCGGTCGGCCACCGCCACGCTCGAGAACAGCACGTTCATGATGGAGCTGCACATCTTCGACTGGTCGCGGTTGCCCTGCACCGTCGAGAAATCGATGTTGTTGATCTTGGTGTAGTTGGCCGCGATCTTCTTGGCGGTGACGCCGAGCTTCTTCTCCTCGGTGGCCTCCAGCGTGCGCGGCGTGGCGGTGTTGTGCGTCTTGAAGAAGCCCTTGAGCTTGTTCTCGAGCGCGCGCCACTTCGTGGCGCTCACCTTGATGTAGTACTTGGAGAGGTTCGAGGTGTCGACGCGCCCGCGGATCTCGTTGCCCACCAACGTGACGAAGGCCTGCTCGGCGGCCTGCTTGACGCCACCGGTGATGTCGTTGCGCTTGAGCATCGCCTGCATGCCGTCCCAGGTGACGACGCGCTGGGTCTTCTTGAAGTTGTTCTTCTGGGGGCCCGCGGCCTCCGACTCTTGCAGCAGGTTGACGATGTTGACGGCCGCCTGGTTGATGGCGGGCATGGGCTTTCCGATCTTCGGCATGTGCTCTCCTCGTGGTGCTGGCCAGGGAACCGGGCGCCAGCGGATGATGGTGCGGTGAAGCGACGGTCCTTCGATCCGGGTACGCATGAATAGCGCAACGCCAAGATCTTTGGCGCGCCGGGCCCGCGCGCTGACGAGCGCCGTCGCGGCCGAGCTGCTCGCCCGCGTGCGACGCGGCGCGTCGCTCGACGCCACGGGGCGCGAGCGCATCAACCTCTGGCTCGGCGACGACACCGAGCTGCTGGTGGCTGACCGCCTCGACGACCTGCGGCGCTTGTGCGCGCTCGTCGGCCGCCGCCGCGTGTGCGCCGCGCTGGGCGCCGACCTGAGCCCCGCCATCGAACGCGACCTGGACCTCGTCGAGCTCGAACACCGGCCCCTGCCCGCCGACCTCGCGGTCTTGGTGCCGCGCTACACGCGCAGCTCCACGAGCGTGGCCATGCTGCGCGCCACGCTGGCGCGCCGACGCGAGCGTGCGGCGCGGGTGGCGCGCGCGCACGAACACGATCCCGCGCGCGCCTTCGACGCCAGCGACAACGACCTCGTGCCCATGCTGCTGGTGCGGGACGACGCGACGCGCGCGACCATGCTGCTCGACACGCTGCTGCAGTGGCGCGCCCTGCGCCGCAGCCCCGAGCTCGCCGACCGCAAGCCCCACGGTGACGAC
The DNA here is from genome assembly GCA_020850995.1 of Deltaproteobacteria bacterium. Taxonomy (GTDB): domain Bacteria; phylum Myxococcota; class UBA727; order UBA727; family VGSZ01; genus JACOUT01. Next base: position 2,525 of record JADZDP010000118.1, on the reverse strand, counting down.
GACAACAGCCAGGGTCGCCTAACCACCTCGGGCCTCTTGGCGAGCCTGGAGCTTGCACAGTTCGCGCAGCGCGCCCCCCTCGACGGCGCCGTGGGCGCGCTGGCGCGCCTGTGCGTGGGCAACGCGCCGCACCTGGCGCCGAGCACCATCTACCAGGCGAGCAACCTCACGCTGGCGCTGCTCGGGCGCGAGGGGCACGGTCTGCTCGGGCGCGCGTTTCTCCCCGTGTATGGCGCCGTGCACACGCTCTACTGCGCTGACACCGCGCCCTTGGTGGACCGCTTCGTCACCGACGAGCTGTGCGCCGGCTGGCCACGCGCGCATGCCGTGGCGCTGCTCGGCGCCTGCGTCGCAGTGCTGCGCGCCAGCCCCGCGGAGCTGCGGGGCGCATGGCGGCGCCTCGACGGGGAAGGCGCGCGCGCCGCGGTGGCGCTGCCGCGCGAGCGCGCCGCGCTGCTCGCCTGCGTGCGCGCGCGCTGCCGCCCCGGGCGCTTGCGGCGCGCGCCCGAGGCCGCGCTGCTCGAACACCTGGAGCTCGCGTTGCGCCTGCACGCCTGCGTGTGTGCACATGCGCCGGGCGTGGCGTCGCTGGCGGCGGACGCGACGCTGGTGGGTCCTGCGAGCACCGCGGTGTTTCGCGTGGCGGCTGCCTTGGCCGACGGTGACGGCGACGGCGTGGTGCCCGCGGTGTCGCCGGCGCGGCGCGCGCTCCGCCGTGCGGTCCGCTGCGAGCAGGGCGGCATGGCGCGCGCGCGCCTCTTGCGCCTCGATCGCGAGCTCGAGCACGTGCTCGCCAGCGCCCTCAGCGACGTGGTGCGGGTGGCGCGCGAGCAGGGCGGGCCTCGGGCGCGCCGACTCGCGCGCGGGGTGTTGCTGGCGGCCGTGCGCGGCGTCGTCGACAGCGGCCTCGAGCAGCTGGGCCCGCCCGAGGCTGCTCGTGTGCTGGTGCGCGCCGCGCGCAGCGCGGGCATGGGTGAGGTCGCCATCGAGGACGCACGCGCGATCGGCGACGCGGCCATGGCGCTCTCGGCGTCGCTGCGGCAGCGCCTGCGGAGCCGCGCGCGCGCCGTGCACTTCGCCGGCGTGCGCGTGCTGCTCGATCCGCGCGCCCCCGATCGGCTCATCAAGGAGACGGCGCTGCACCCGCTGCTCGAGCTGGCGGCGCTGGCGGCGCGCGCGCCGGCGCGCGGCCAGCGGGGCGTGGTGCCAGTGCGCGTGATCGCGCCGCCCCGGCTCCCCTTCGCCCGCGTCGTCGACGACGGCGCCGGCGCCATCGACGAGCGCAGCTTGGTGGTGGCGCGGCGCCTCTCCTGCAGCGCGCGCCTGCCACGGGCCGCCGCCGTGCTCGTGGCTGAGCGCGACGCGCCACCCGGCTACAGCCACCTCATGGTGCTGGCGCGCGACCTCGGCGTCGGCGTCCTCGCCACCGACGACCTCGATGCGGCGCGGCGCACGCTACGACGCGGGCCCGCCTTCCTCGACGGCGAGGTGCTGCGCCACGGCGCGCCACCGGCGACGCCCTCGACGACGACGCGCCCACCACCGCTCGCCATCCGCATCGACCTCGACGGCGACACGCGCGTGCGCTCCTTGCGCGCGCTGGCGGCGCTGCCCTTCGCTGACGCGCGCGCGCTGGCGGGGGGCAAGGCCGCCACCTTGGCCGCCCTGCGCACCGACGAGCGGCTCGCCGCGCTTGGCGCCGGTGCGCTCGATGCCAAGGTGCTGCCCATCCCGCTCGTCGTTTCGTGGGCGCGCGCCCTCGGGCTCATCGAGCGCTGGAACGACGAGAGCGCGCCGGCCACCATGCGCGCCGCCGTGCGCCGCGGCCTGCGCGCCCGCTTCTTCTCGACGAGCCGCACGCTCTCGCCGCAGGGGCGAACGCTCGCTGCCGCGCTTCGCCTCGTCGGCGCAGGTCCTCGCATCGCCCGCGCGAGCGGCTCCGCCGAGGATCTGCCTGGCAAGAGCGACGCCGGCCTGTCGCGCTCGGTGCGCGCGTTGCATACCGACGCCGCGCTGGTGCGCGCCATCATCGACATCGTGGTCGACGTGTGGCGCGACGACGCGGTGGCACAGCAGCGCCGCGCGGGCGTGTCGATGCGCCAGGTGTGGCCCGCCATCGTCGTGCAGCGCGACCTCGGCCCGCGCGCGCTCTTGAGCGGCGTCGCTGCGTCGCGCGGCCTCGACGGCGCCCTCGGCGCGATCTCCTACCAGGTGGTGCGCGGCGCCGGCGGCGGCGTGCGCGACGGGCACGCACAGGAGGGCGCCGTCAGCCCAGTGGCGCACCTGCGCACGCGCGGGCGCGGCGCGCCGCTCTTGTCGACGGCGCGGGCGCGGGTGCTCGGCCGCGCCGTGCTGCACGTGGAGCGCCTGTTTCACGAGCGGCTCGAGCCCGGGGCGGGCCACGCCGTCGACGTCGAGTGGTTGTGGACGTCGCGCGGCCTGGTGCTGGTGCAGGCGCGCGCGCTGACGACCGCTTGATCAGGCGACCGCGCGGCCCTTGGCGGGCTTCTTGGCGCCCTTCGACG